>JAFAEA010000346.1 GCA_023424355.1 Chloroflexota bacterium
GAGCTTGTCGAGGAATCCCCGCGCGAAGCGCAATGCCGAAGGCATCCAAGGGGTGGAGTTGGCACAGTTGCGGCTTCGCCGGGGGATTCTTCGGGCTTCGCCCTCTGAATGACGTGTTGGAGGCGGATTTCTGTCATCCGGAATCGCATGGTCGTCATCGACCTCCGGTCGATTGCCCGGGCATTAACCCCGGGCCTACATGCGGGTCGGTGGTTGAATCGGCCGATGCCACATCGGTTCCTCCAACCCGCAGATAAACTGCGGGCGTACGCATGGTCGCCCGCCGGCGGCCTACCGCTCCCCAACAACCCTCACGGCGACCAAAAACACCATGCTAATCGCCAGCAGCACCACGCTCATCACGATGGCGGCGGGGAGATCGCCGCTGCCGTACCGTTCGTAAATCGCCAATGGCATGGTTTGGGTGATGCCGCGTCGATTGCCGGCGAACATGATTGTGGCGCCGAATTCGCCTAGAGCTCGTGCCCACGCGATGACGAGTCCCGCCACGAGGCTGTTCTTCGCCAGCGGCAGGGTGATTCTGCGGAACACCGTGAACGGTGGAGCTCCTAGATCGGCAGCGGCTTCCTCGAGATCGCGATCGACCCGCAGAAAACCTGCTCTCGCCGACCGGATGAAGAACGGCGCGCTCACAAACACCTGCGCCAGCACCACCGCGGCAGCGGTGAAGCCGATGGTGATTCCCCGGTTATCCAGCCAGCCGCCAATTGTGCCCATCCTGCCAAATGCGGTGAGCAAGGCGATACCCGCCACAGCCGGTGGCAGCAGAATCGGCAGATCCACCACGGCATCGGCGATGCGGGCAAATCTCGATGTGCTCCGCGCCAACACCCACGCGATGGGTGTGCAGAACGCCACCACCAGAATCATGGCGATGGCACTGGTGACCAGGCTAAGGCCAATCGCATCCAGCAGCATGCCGCGCGTGCGCTCGGATTCGAGACTGCTGCGGTAATCAACCGCGCGCCAAAGCAACGAAAGAACAGGCATCGCAAGAAATGCGATGCCTGCTCCTGCTGCTATCCACATGCCGATCCAGAATCGGGATGTGTGGCGCAGATTCATCTACACAAAGCCGTACTTGGCCAGAATCTCCTGACCTTCCGGACTCAGCACGTAGGAAATGAAGGCGTTGGCGAGTCCGTGCTGGCCATCGGCCACTACACCAATCGGGTACTCGGCGCGTGTTGGCACGCTCTCCGGGAACTCGATCACGTTCAGCTCAACACCGGTGAGCATGCTGGCGGTAGCATCGCTGGCGTACACAACACCGGCATCGGCTTCGCCCAACTGCACCTTGGTGAGTACGTGGCGCACATCCGGCTCCTCGGAGGCGAGGTTGCCATTGATGCCATCGATGAAGCCATCGGCAGCCTCACCAGAAGCAGCGTGATCGCAGAAGGCGATCATGGAGTAGTCACCCACGGGCACTTCCGGATTCGCCAGCACCAGGCGGACGCCATCGCCCGCGAGATCATCCAGACCTTCGATTCCGGCCGGATTATCGGCAGGAGTCACAATCACCAGGCGGTTGCCGGTGAAGGACACTGGATCACCTGCAATCAGGCCACCCTCAACGGCGCGATCCATGGTGCTGTAATTGGCGGTGGCCAGAACATCGGCGGAGGCGCCTTCCTCGAGCTGGGTTACCAGGGTTTGGGAACCGGCGGTTTCGATGGAGATGTTCAGGTTCGGATTCCCCTCCATGAGGTTATCGGCAATCTCGCCATAGGCATCGGTGAGCGACGCGGCTGCATACACGTGCAGATCGCCGCCTTCTTCCGGGAATGTCGCTTCCGGCCACTCTGCCGGAGCTGGGGTCGCTGCAGATTCAGCGGTGGCTTCAGCTGGTTCGGCGCACATCACTTCGCCATAGCTCACCCCGCCGACGACGCTCAGGGCAGTGAAACTCAGGAGAACTGCCAAAAATACGCGCATGTGGATTCCTCTCATGAATCAGGTCCAAATTCTCGCGATGAGCACGCCGGCAACGCAGGCCAGAATCCCCAAGACATTGCTGCCGATCAGATATCCGATGCCAGCTAGCCAACGATCTTCCTGGAAAAGTGTGACGGCATCGAATGTGTAGCTGCTGAAGGTGGTGTACCCACCCAGCAAACCGACAATCAAAAACAGCCGCAGGTTCTCGCTTTCGATGGCGCGATCGGCGAAAAGTGTCGCGATGATACCAATCGCCAGCGCGCCGGTGATATTGATCAGCCCCGTTGCCCACGGAAATCCCGTGCCCAACCAGCGGTTGATCAGCGATCCCAGCCAGTACCGACCATTTGCCCCGAGGAACCCACCGAGCCCGATCCAGAGAAATGTTGTCATGGAATTCGCTCCCGGTTTCGCCCTCGACTTCATGTAGTGTACGGAAGTTTGCGAATTCGGCGATACCCCCGGGTGGATGTCAGGAGATTCGATCGCGAATAATCAGTCGCAGGCTCCCTTCGTACGTGGGTTGGGTACGGAGATAACCGTACATGCGATCCCACGTGCCATCTGCCAGATCCCTCGCCAGGTCATCCCGGAACTGCGCCACCAGCGACGGATCGACCATGGTCCAGCTGCTCATCGCGCCGGTGACTTCTGGCTCGAGGAATCGCTCGGGTCGGCCGTAATAGGCCTCGGTGAAGCCATCGGCACAGTGCAGCGGAGTCGGCACCGTCTCCACACGCGTGTTCTCGCCAAGCAGCTCGGCTATCCGCGCGATCTCCGGGAAGCGGGTGAGCTCCATATCCAGCGCATCCGTGAAGTAATCCGCCACCCAGAAATCGTGGAGTCGCTGTGGATCGGCCGCCATGATCACGATCGGTCCAGAGGTCACCCGCTTCATTTCGCCGATACCTTTCGCCAGATCGCTCCA
>JAFAEA010000046.1 GCA_023424355.1 Chloroflexota bacterium
TGTGTCGGTTGTCACTCAGGATACGGGCGACGGGAGCACGGTGACTGCAGTTGCCGTTGATCCACTGGTGCCCGAAGAAGTTCCAGCAACGGAACCTGTGGCCGATCCCACTCCACCGGTGACCGTTGTCGTTCCCACAGAGACCGTGGCAGAACCGACAATTGGTCCAACTCTCGAGCCGACCATTGTCATCGAGCCAACAACTGAACCAACCATCGAACCGACTGTCGCTGCTCCTTTGGAAACCCCGTCTGAAACAGAGGCTCCAACGACTGCGCCAACTGGTGATGACACAGATCCTCAGAGCACGGCAACCGCGACCGGCGAATCAACGGCCGAAGTTACCCCAACTGAAACACTGAACAATGCCAACAACACCCCTGGTACAGAGGCAGATCTCGATGCAACGATCGCCGTCAAGCCAGATTCCGCGGCTCCAGGTGAGGTCATTCAGGTCAATGGCTACCAATTTGAACCAGGCCGAATGTACAAAATTGATCTCTATGATGATGGATCTTCCTGGATTCCTCTGGCCAATTCTGTTTCCGCCGGCGAGGATGAGACATTCTCGGTATCCGTGACGATCCCGGCGGATACGACTCCGGGCAAATACGCAATCATCGCAACTGCCGAAGTTGGTGACGGTGTATTTAGAGCACCATTTGCCGTGGTAGACGAAGCATTTACACCAGCACTCACCTTGTCCCCGGTGTCCGGAACAGATACCAAGGCAGTTGTCGCTACTGGTACAGGTTTCGCCCCGGATGAGATCGTGAATCTGTGGTGGAATGAATCTCCATATGTTGTTCCGGGCGGTGATCTGGTTGCTGATAGAGACGGAAACTTCAGCGTCGAAATCGCCGTTCCAGAATCGCTGAAGGAAGGTGATCACGCCGTCTATGCCCGCCAACGCAATGGCGAAATCGAGGCAAAAGCGAACTTCGAACTCCTCGCCACTCCAATGGTGGAAACGTCCATCACACTTAGCTCCACCTCCGGTCGGGCAGGATCGGTTATCACCGTAACGGGCAAGGGTTACACACCCGGTGAAACAGTCACCATCCGTTGGGGCGGATACGTGGGCCCGGTGATGGGAACCGGTACCGCCAGCAGCACTGGCACGTTTAGCATCAACGCCACTATTCCAACGACTTCGGGTCTTGTAACCCGGCCTGTGTGGGCATTTGATGAAAGTGTTCGGAAAGCCAGTCAGGACTTCACGGTGACCGCGCTGGTGACTCCAAGCATTACCCTGAGCACTACCTCTGGCCGAGCGGGCACGCGAATCGCTGTGCGCGGTACCGGGTTCCAGCCAGGTGAGACCGTCACCGTCCGCTGGGGCGGATATGTTGGCCCAATCATGGGAACCGGCAAAGCCAGCAGCACTGGCACAATTGCCATCGCGGCCACGATTCCCACGACCTCCAAGATCCAGACACTTCCTGTTTGGGCATTTGGCACGAGTGGTCAAAAAGCCAGCGCACCGTATCGTGTGACGGCCATGGTGGTCCCGACGATTACCCTGAGCACTACCTCTGGACGTGCGGGCACACGAATCGCTGTGCGCGGTACCGGGTTCCAGCCAGGTGAGACCGTGACTATCCGCTGGGGCGGATATGTTGGCCCGGTGATGGGTACCGGCAAGGCGAGCAGCACAGGCACCATTAGCATCGCTGCCACCGTTCCAAGCTACGCAAACATCCAAACGCTTTCTGTTTGGGCGTTTGGCACGAGTGGCCAGAAGGCCAGTGCACCGTATCGCGTGACCGCCTGGGCAGTGCCATCGGTTCAGCTCTCGATCACCACTGGACGTCCCGGAACAAAAACCACGGTTCTTGGTACCGGCTACCGACCAAATGAAGTGGTGACAGTGCGCTGGGGATCCACCGGCGGAGCAATCATCGGCACTGTCCGGGCGACCAGCACCGGCACCATCAAGATCGTCGTTGCTGTTCCAGTCAACGCTGCGACCGGCTCACACAGAATCTATCTCCAGTCCATGAGTGCAACTGTTTCAGTGCCGTTTACCGTGAAGGAACGTCCGAAGGCAAATGTGTCACTGAACTACACCTATGCGACACACGGTGATGTGATCAGCATTCAGGGCTGGAACTATCTACCGGGCGAGCTGGTGAACATCACGTTCCCAGGGAACAAATTGGTGGGAAGCATCCGAGTGAAGAGCGACGGCACCTTCTCAGGACAGTTCACCATTCCTGCCACGGCAGCCACCGGGTACAACACCGTCACCGCCCGTGGATCGTCGAGTGGATTCTCTGCAGGCATCCGCCTCCAGGTGTACAAAAACATTCAAGTTACCGCGAACCCAGAGGCACTGCGAGGGGCGTTAGTGCCATACACGGCATCTGGTTTTGCCCCGGGAAGCACGGTCTACGTTTATGTGAATGATGAACATATCGATACGATCTACGCGAACTCCGCCGGCCAGGTATCCGACTACTTCTTCTTCTCGACCTCCGCATCGTATGGGACCCACCGCCTGATTCTCATTTCGGGTGATGGCAACGTAGCGGGCGAGACGCCTGTCCGCGTAATTGTCCAATCAGCGCCCTACATTGTGATTACGGCTTCGGGTAAGCAAGGCACCAGAATCGAGTACGCGGGGTGGGGGTTCGGACCAAACGAAAAGATTGTAATTCGCGATGAATTTGGAAATTATGTCGGCGAAACCATCTCCCTACCGGACGGCACATATTCCGGATACGGCGTCGTTCCATACTATGGAGCAGGGAACATTGGGTGGCTCTATTACTATGCTCGAGGTCAGTCAACTGGTCGAAGCGTACGAGTCACGTTTGTGGTAACCGCTTCCCGATGGAACCGTGAGACTGAGTTCGTGTGGCAAACGCCCCTCGCAGATACTCCGTACTACTAGGCGAAAGCCCTGATTTCGGTTCTCCAAACTGAAACACAGATCGTACCCGTGCCTTCGTCACCTACACGGTGACCAGCACCTACTATCTGGCAACTGAAAACCGTCGTGTGTTTGTGGACGTTGATTCTTTCGACCGTCAATCAGCAGCCTAACCCAGT
>JAFAEA010000071.1 GCA_023424355.1 Chloroflexota bacterium
TGGCCGTGCCCTGCGTTTGAATGAGGATCTTATCGAAGCGATCGGTATGGGGCACGATCTTGGCCACACGCCGTTCGGCCACGCTGGAGAGCGGGCACTCGCTGAGATGCTCCCGGGATTCCGGCATAACGAGCAGAGCCTGCGAGTGGTTGAGTATCTGGAGAATGATGGCAAGGGACTCAACCTCACAGAGCCGGTTCGCAACGGCATTCTGCGGCACTCCAAGGGTCGGTCTTCGATCATGCAGAGCCACAAGCTCGATCCGGATTCGCTCGAGGGCGAAGTTCTGAAACTTTCGGATGGAATCGCCTACATGAATCACGATCTGGATGATGCCATTCGCGCGGGAATCATCACAGATGCACACATCCCGGCCGAAGTGCTGCGAGTTCTCGGCAGTCGCCACAGCGAGCGGATCAACACTCTTGTCGCAGATGTCATCCAGGAATCGGATGTCATTTCGCCCAATGGCCACATTCGCATGAGCGAAGGCACTCGCGAAGCAGCCGATGTGCTGCGGGATTTCCTGTACGAATCGGTTTACGATCCCATCAACCAGCTGCCACACACGCAACAGATGCAAGAAATCGTGAAAACTCACTTCAATTACTTCATGCAACACGAAGATGAAATGCCGGTTTTGTATGCTGTTGCACGCAACAACGATCCTCTTGAGCGACGCGTTGCCGACTATGTGGCATCCATGACGGATCGATTTGCGATGGATCTGTACGAGCGACTGCACAAGCCGCTGGGGGTGCGCTGATGGCGAACGATCCAGTTGCTGAGATTCGTGATCGGCTTGAGATTGTCGATCTCATTCACCAATACGTGCCTTCCCTAAAGAAGACTGGCAATAGTCACAAGGGGCTGTGTCCGTTCCATAACGAGAAAACGCCGTCCTTCATCGTGTTTCCAAACACGCAGAGTTATCACTGCTTTGGCTGTGGCGAAAGCGGAGATATCTTCAACTTCTATATGAAGATGGAGAACGTCGAGTTCCGGGAAGCACTGAAAGAGCTCGGCAATCGCGCCGGAGTGGAGGTCGGTGTCACCGCGCCTCGCCCACCCGAAGAAGACGAGCAGCGCAAGAAGCTCATCGAAATCAACGAACTGGCAGCGATGTGGTTCAACCACATTCTCGTCAATGCCACACAGGGCGCGGCGGGACGCGAAGTGATTGCTGACCGACACGTTTCCGATGAATCCGTACAGACCTGGAAGCTCGGATTCGCGCCCGATAGCTGGGATGCGTTGCTGAACTTCATGGCTTCGCGCAATATCCCTGCTCCCCTTCTTGCCGAGGCAGGCCTGGCGAGTGAACGCGATGGCGGCGGCTTCTACGATCGCTTCCGAAATCGCCTGACGTTCCCGATTCGCGATCGCGATGGCAACACTGTGGGATTTGGCGGACGAGCTCTCGGCGATGCCCAGCCCAAATATCTCAATACGGCACAGACGCCGATTTTCGACAAAAGTCACTTGCTCTATGGACTAGATCTTGCCAAAGACGCGATTCGCGAAGCGGATCAGGTAGTGATCGTCGAAGGCTATATGGATGCCATTGCGACGCACGAGGCTGGATACAAGAATGTTGTTGCCAGCATGGGTACGGCGCTGACGGATGCGCAGGTCGATGAGATCAAGCGTGGCAATCCTCAGATTGTGCTGGCCCTCGATGCCGATGCTGCGGGCCAGATGGCAACGCTCCGCGGTCTTCAAATCATGACGGAGAATCTCGATGCCGAGATGGTTCCGCGGCTTTCACCTGATCGGATTCTCTCCTTCGAACGCAAGCTCAAAACCGATATTCGCATTGTGCAGATCGAAGGCGGGAAAGATCCGGACGAGATTGTGCGAGCTGAACCAGAACGCTGGCCGCGAATCGTTTCGCAAGCCGTGCCGTTCATGGATTTCGTGATCGATGTGGTTACGCGTGGCGTGGATATTAATGACGCCACGGCCAAATCCGAGGCTGTGAAGCAAGTGATTCCGCTGCTCCGGCAACTGCCTGATGCCATCCGGGAGAATCACTACGCCCGCATGCTCGCACGCAAACTTGATCTGCCGGAAAGCGCAATATCGGAAGCCCGGCGAGATCTGCGGCTGCAGGTGCGAAGAACGCAGAGTCGGAAAGATAGCAGCAGACCGGCACCTGCCCGTCGGAGCACCGAAGATTACCTCATGGGCTTGCTGATTCAGCATCATCAACTCAATTACTCCGCTCTGGATACGCTCCGACCGGAGGATTTCCAGGATCCGCGCAATCGCGAAATCCTCGCGGTGCTCAAGAGTCCGGAAACGGCTGAGCTCCAGGGTATCCAGATCGTACTGGGCTTGCCGGAAGAGCTGGCCGACCACGCGGAGGCGTTGCTGGAGAGTCTGGGACCTCGCCCGAAGATGCTAGGTGGCCAGGTACTCATCGAGACCGAGCAGGCCGTTAGCCGGGTCCAGCGGGAGCGGCATCAGCATTTGGTCAATCAACTCAATGCAGAAATAAGCGAGGCTCGAAAGAACGGAGACATGGAAGCCACGGCTGAGCTGCTCTCCCAGTTCCAGCAACTCATGGAGCGCAAGCGCACGTTTGCTCCTGCGGTAAGCCCCTACTTCAAGGACACGCGCAGTACCAAATCATGAGAGCTCGATCCGCCTTCTTCAACGAATTCTAATCAAGGAAACCTGGTGTCAGAACATACTCTCGGTAAATCGCACTTTGTCACACTTCGCGATGGCAGAAAACTGCACTATCGCCAGCGTGGAACCGGATCCCCGACAGTGGTGTTCGAAGCTGGTATGGGGCTTTCCAGCGCCACGTGGGGCATGGTGCAACCGGAAGTAGCGAAACACACCCTCGCCATTGCATATGACCGAGCAGGCATCGGCAAGAGTGATTGGGATGATCACGAACGCACGGTAGATCGCATTGCCGATGATCTGCAAGAGCTGCTGGAGTCTCTGCAAGGGCCGTTTATCCTGGTTGGGCACAGTTGGGGCGGTCCTATCCTTCGCCGATTGGCAGCACGAAGAGCGGTGGACATCCGCGGACTCATCCTGCTCGATCCCACGGATGAGCACGACGACGACTACTTCAAAGAAGTACGCAACGAGCCCAACCCAATTGTGAAAGCCGCGGTTCTCTGGTTGATCCACACGGTGGGACTTCGTCTGGCATTCCGCCGGGTTTTGAAGGATATGCCGACGGATTGTCGCCGCGAGATCATGTGGAGAGATATCTCAAGGAATGGCATCAAGGTGTGGGATGCCGAGCTCGAGCCGTTCATTCCTGGCCTCACAACGCTCCGTGAAGAACCTGACCCATTGACTGGTATCGACGTCACCCTGGTGTCTGGTGCTGGCCCAAAGCAGATGAAGGCAGATTTTCGCCCTGCACTGGTAGAGGCTCACCGCAAAACCGTGGAAATGCTCGATCTCGGCAATCTGGTGGTGGCCACGAAATCCGGTCACTACACGCCTATGACCGAGCCTGGGTTGGTGGCTGACGACACAGTGAAGATGGTGGAGAAACATCGAAATTAATCGAAAACTTTCCGGGCAAAACAAAAGCCGTCACTTTTACATGACGGCTTTTTACCCAAGTGGTCGGGGTGAGAGGATTCGAACCTCCGACCTCAGCGTCCCGAACGCTGCGCGCTACCGGGCTGCGCCACACCCCGAACTACGAAGGTGAGAATAACACCATTCAGCGCTTCTGACAACAGATGTACGTTCGCAGTTCCAAACAAAAGCCAGATTCCTCACTCGTGATATAACTAACCCCATATGCAGGCATTCCGGACTATGCTTCGCACTCTGCGCCTGCTTACGTTTTGACGCGAGAATGCTGAATGACCGATCCCGGATTGAACCAACGTCTTCGCCAGCGATCACGTCGCTCTGGTTTGATGATTGGTTTTTCGATGCTCCTGACGCTTGTGGTTTGCGTGGGTGCATTCACGATGATTTACGCCCGTCTCGAGCCCGTTGTGGCCGATTTCGTTGGCCGGGGAGATATTGAACTTCCTACCCCGATTCCGACCGAAGAGCCCGTGGCGCAAGCACCTGAACCGACGGTGGCACCAACCGCCCCTGCCGAGGACCCACCTCCCGCCGAGGAGGAAACCCCGGCACCGGATGCCTCTGGCGACAATCAGGCCGACCAAACCGAAGAAGATCCGGATGCGTTCACACCGGACTTCCAGGTCGATTCCGACCAGTCAGTCAACCTTCGTCCCGGCCCGGGTGTCGCCACCGGCGATGCGATCATCGCCGTGCCTATCGCTTCACCATTGATGTATCTCGACGAGGAACAGGCAACAACCGATCCAGAACGGGATCAAATGGAAGAAGGCCAGGTGTGGATGAAGTTCCGCACTGAGGACGGCACAGAAGGCTGGATCCGGGAACTGGACGTCAGCGAATACCAGCCATAGGAGTTCTACAGGCATGCAGCAAATTACGATTGTTGGTCTTGGTCTCATCGGTGGATCGATTGGCCTGGCTCTGAAGCGCTGGAGTGCTGCCAATGGCAATGCACTCAAGATCGTCGGCTTCGATACCGATATCAATCATCAAACCCTGGCCAAAAAGATGAACGCGGTAGATGACACCGCCTGGGGTCTGCCGGATGCAATCAGCGAGGCTGATGTGGTGATTCTGGCCACACCTGTTGGCGCGATGAAACAACTCTTCGAGGATATCGAACCGCATCTCAAGTTCAACGCGATCGTCACTGATACCGGTTCAACCAAGACCGATGTGCTGGAATGGGCCAAATTGCTCCCCGCTCATGTGAGCTTTGTTGGCGGTCACCCAATGGCAGGCAAATCCGAGAGCCTCGAGGCTGCCACTGCCGATCTGTTTGATGGAGCCACCTGGGTGGTTTGCCCGTCTCCCACTGCCAACGAAGATGCCATCAAGAACGTTCTGGGGTTGATTGCCGCAGCTAATGGCGATCCATACTTTGCCGATCCGTCCGAGCACGATGCCTACGTGGCCGGCATCAGCCACCTCCCGTTTGTTGTTGCAGCAGCATTGGTGAAAACCACAACTACCGACCAGGCATGGCGAGATATGAAATCGCTTGCCAGTACCGGTTTCCGCGATACCACCCGGCTCGCGCTCGGTAGCCCCGAAATGCATCGCGATATCGCTGTCACCAATCGCGCGGCGCTTGGCGGCTGGATCGACAGCATGATCACCACGCTTCAGGATTTCCGCGAGCAGTTGATTGGCGAAGATGAAGGCGAGGTGCGCGAGCGCATCGGCGAGTTCTTCAAGGAAGCCCAGGATCTCCGCGCTTCCGCCGAGCACGTGCGACCACGCGCTGCCGAGATGGAGCCGGAAGAAGACAAGGTCAACTCCGGCGGAGTAATGCGCAGCATGTTCCTTGGCGGATTTGGCCGTAAGCGCGATGAAAAGTCCGGCCGACGATAGCAGAAAGTTGCC
>JAFAEA010000132.1 GCA_023424355.1 Chloroflexota bacterium
AAGCTTCTGGTGGGCGTTTCGATGGTGCCACGTGGCGAAGTTGGGCTCATCTTCGCGGCCACGGGCAAGGGGCTGGGTGTGCTGAGCGATGATCTCTTCTCGGTGATCATCATCACCATCGTGGCGACAACCCTGGTGGTGCCGCCACTGTTAAGAATCATGGTGAAGAATCCGGCAGAACTTCCTGCCTAGGAAACGCTGGCCACTTCGCGATCAACACTGAGGCCAAGTGTGTGTCGAGCCCTGGCGTAGTTCTCGGCCAGCGGTGTTTCGTTCGCTTCCGGATCGACGCTTCGCATCGGGAAAATTCCGCCAAGCTCGGATCCCATCGCGCGAGTCATCTCTTCCGGGAAGCACGATTCCAGGATCTGAAGCGCAATGGAGACGGATGCCGAGGCACCTGGGCTCGCACCAAGGAGTCCGGCGATACTGCCATCACCAGCGGCGACCACTTCGGTACCGAACTCAAGCTTGCCGCGTCCATTCGGACCCGGCTTAAGCGTCTGCACACGCATACCCGCCTTGCTCAACTCCCATTCGTTTGATTGGGCAGTCGGTGAGAAATCGCGCAATACATCGATGCGCTGGCTGTGTCGCAGCATGAGCTGCTTCACCAGATAGGCAGTGAGCCCCATCTCGTCCAAGGCAACCGTGAGGTAGGTTTTGAGATTATTGGGCTTCACGGATTTGACCAGATCCAGCAAAGATCCGTTCTTCAGGAACCGCGGCTCGAAACCGGCGAATGGACCGAACAGCAAAACCTGCTCGCCGTCAACCCATCGCGTATCGAGATGCGGCATGCTCATTGGTGGAGCATTGAGCTGAGGCTTGCCGTAGACCTTGGCACCGTGACGAGCGACAACTTCGGGATTGGTACAACGCAGGAACTGGCCACTTACCGGGAAGCCGCCGTATCCCTTCGCTTCCGGGATGCCGGCCTTCTGCAGCAAATGAATGGCGGCACCGCCTGCACCAATGAAGACGAACTTCGCATCGACGTTGCGGGACTTGCCATCGTCGCGATTTCTTACGGTCACTCGCCAACCGGAAGAATGCCGATTGAGATCGGTGACTTCGTGGCGTGTGTGCAGGGCCATACCGGCACCCACCGCGCCATCGATCATCTGGCGGGTAAGTTCACCGAAGTTCACATCCGTGCCGTCTTTCGAACGCGTCATGGCGACCGGACCGGAATCCTCCCGGCCCTCGAACATCAGGGGGGTCCACCCGGTGAGTTCATCGCGATCATCGCTGAACTCCATAGATTCGAAACCGGGGAACTGGTGCAGGGCATTGAATCGGTCACGCAGATAGGTGACATCGTCGGAGCCTGTCACATAGCTGATATGAGGAACGGATGTAATGAACGAGCCGGGATCAGTCATCAATCCCTTCTCGATCAGGTGGGCCCAGAAGCTCAGGGATTCCTGAAACTGACCGTTCACCGCCAGCGCTTTGGTGGTAGCGATGCTGCCATCGTCTTGCCGTGGTGTGTAGTTCAGTTCGCAGAGCCCGCCATGCCCGGTGCCAGAATTATTCCAGTCACCAGAGCTTTCGGTCGCAACGGTCGATTCCCGTTCGTAGAGGGCAATGCTCCACTCCGGCCGGAGGATCTGAAACACCGAGGCGATAGTGGCGCTCATGATGCCACCGCCGATAAGGACGATATCGACTGCTGAATTTTGTGTTGTACTCAAGTTGGCCTGCCATATGCTACATCGTCTCCCAGTAGGCTACTGGAACAATTCCTATAACCGCTCCCCGTGGACCCAAGGAATCATGATGCAATCTATCTACTCACGCTAAACTACAACAAACCAGCCGTACTCACCAGAAAAAACGGCAAAAACACCGGGAACTCATACTATGACAATGCCTCACCGAATGGTGGCCACAAACGGCACGCACGAAACGGAAATCAAGAAATCCAGATTCATTTGCCACCTGTTTCGAGTCACGGACGAATCAGAAGCAAGAACGCACATCGAAGCGGTGCGCAAGGAGCACTGGAACGCAAACCACAATTGCACGGCGTGGATCATTGGCGAGGGACAGGCGAATCAGCGGTCCAGTGACGATGGCGAGCCATCCGGCACGGCAGGGATGCCGATGCTGGAGGTGCTACGAAGGCGGGATATCACGGATACGCTCGCGATAGTCACGAGATACTTCGGCGGCACCATGTTGGGTGCAGGCGGTTTGATTCGCGCATACGGCGGCGCGGTCAGCGAAGCGCTGGATTCGATTGGTGTTGTGGAGCGAGTGCCACTTTCAGTCATCGAAATGGTGGCAGATTACGAAACAGCGGGTCGGCTGGAGAATGCGATTCGCGCGCGCGAGCTCAACCTCACGAATGTCGATTACGGCACGGATGTCGCATTCGAACTCGTATCGCCACCAGATGATGTGCCAGACATGCAAACATGGGTACAGGAACTCACCAACGGAGATGTTCACGCTACTATTGTGGGCGAACGATTCGTGGAAGTTCCGGCATCGGCCCAACCCACGAACTGAGAGGTAGCAATCATGGAAGGCAAGAACGGCCTGGTAGTTAAGATCGATCCGCATCGCTGCATCGGTATGGCCAAGTGCACAACTGCGGCACCGGGAATCTACGTGATTGATCAGGAAACTAACACTGCAGTGATCGAGAATGCCGATGATGCCACGGTGGAGCAACTCTTTGCCGGTGCTCGGGTATGCCCAACCCAGGCGATCTCGATAGAACAGTACGGCCGGCGAGTGTTCCCGCAGATTATCCCGGCTATGTTTGGCGACCCCAAGGACGAATAGCTCCTTCCCCCTTCAGACAACGCAA
>JAFAEA010000150.1 GCA_023424355.1 Chloroflexota bacterium
GCAGCACAATGCGATCGCCGTGCGATTGCATCCACTGCAGTGGGTCGACTCCACCGCGATACATCCAGTAGGTATCAAGCTCCAGTTTCACCAGCTTCGGATCGGTGTTCGCCAGAATGATGTCGTAGACATACTCACCATCGATCTGCTGGAACTCCTGGAAATGGTTGTGATAGTAGAACTCCATGCAGTGTTGATTAGCGAGTTCACCGATGGAGTTGAATGTTTCACAGCGTCGCAGCACGAAATCGCGATCGCCGGCCGGGAAGAACTCGATATCGCAGCCAAAGCGGGTATTACCAACTTCGGCCTGATACTCGATGACTCGGGGCAGAATCTCGACATCGAGCGGATTGATGTGACAGCCAACAATCTGGAGGCCAAATTCCTCCAACTTGTTGCGCATATCTGCGGCAGATACGCCGAAACCTACACCGGGATCGTTTGCGGCGTTATGGTTCGCTGCCTCCACGTATTTGAAACCCGCAGCCGCGACCTTCTCGAGTGTGCCCCATGGGTCCTGCGCCAAACTGTTCCGAACGGAATAAAGCTGAATTCCAACCGGTATGCTCATTGATCGGCTCTCCGTTTATTGATGCGTCTGTATCGATTTCCCACATCATCGCACGAAAATCCGGCAATCCAAACCCTTGCACTGGTGACAGTAATGGCTCGATCTGGTTTAATACCGACTGAATTGGTCGGATATTGATTCGGCCACTGTGAGACCGAGGAGAATCTTCATGAGTTCCCGTATTTCACGTCGAGCTTTTGCAGCTGGCGCAGCGGCGAGTCCGATCTTGTTCAAAGCAGCAGCTTCTGCCCAAACGCCAGTAGCGACGCCAGAATCCGATCTGTTTGCGGATTTATCCTTCCGGCCCGGGGAAATCGATACGCCCTTTGGTGTGGTGGAGTTCCCGGAAAATCCCCAGAAAATCGTGGTGATTGATGACGGTCCACTCGATGCTGCGTTGGCCCTCGGTGTGGAACCCATCGGCTACACGGTGAGCTCCAATGGCGAGACTGCCTCGGCCTATCTGGTGGATAAAGTTCCTGCAGAATCGAAATCGGTCGGTGGATGGGGTGAGCTCAACATCGAGGAGATTATTTTGCTGGAGCCGGATCTCATCATCGATTCGCGCTGGCAATCGGAAGAGATCGTCGCCACACTTTCGCAGATCGCGCCTGTAGTCATCCCTTTAACCACTCCTGCAGAAGATCCGGAGAGCCTCCAGGAATGGGAGCAGGAACTTCTAGGACTCGGCCACACGCTTGGGGTGCTGCATACCGCCAAGCAGGTCGTGCTCGATTCTCGCGCCCGTGGTGCCGCTATCAAGGAATCCGCCGGCGACAAGGTGGGGCAATCTGTGGTCGTGTTCCGACCGCAACCCGAGTTCCCGGTGGTGATGTCTCACGATTGGATTACGGGTCGGGTGCTTACCTGGTGTGGATTCGTCGGGAACGATCTCACAGAAAATGTAGAACCGCCTCACACAGGCGATACCGTGAGCCTGGAAATGCTGAACCTCCTGGAAGCCGATTGGCTGTTCGCTGCAGCTCGCACCGATGATATGGCTGCCGCCCTCGACAATTATCTCGACAATCAAGGTTTCCAGATGATTACCGCGGTAAAGAACGATCAGGTGCACCTCGTCGCTGGCGATCTCTGGAGCGGCACCATCGGCGTGTTGGCAACGCACGCCTTGATGGACGATATCGAGAGGATCATCATTAATGGCCAGTAATGCTCCAGAAGCAGTCGAACTGGAAAGTCCTGGTTTGGCGAAACTCGTGCGTCAAATGGAACGTAACCCGAACTCCCTGGCCGCATTCTGGGACGAAGTTGAGGCAACAGGCGCACCGTTGTTCGAAGAGTTCGATCCCGAGACGCGAACCTGGTTGGTGACGTTCGTCTATCGTGAAACGGAACCGCTGGAGAATGTTCTGCTCAACGAGTGGATCCATAATCTCGATTTCCCCGATAAGGTGATGACCCATCTGGATGGTACCGATATTTGGTACAAGAGCTTGCGGATAGTCGAGGGGCTGCGCACGCAATATTGCTTTGCGCCCAACGATTCGCTGGTGCCCAAGCGCGACGAGACCGACTGGGAACCCCGACGCGCGAAATGGGTTCCGGATCCGCTCAACAAGACTCCACTGGTTCGGCCCGAGTCGACGGACATCGAACGACTACGCGGCCAACGCGATTCCGTGCTGGAGCTGCCGGGTGCTCCGGACCAACCGTGGATTCGGATTCATGAGGGAATCGAGCGAGGCGAGATTACCCATCACCGATTCGCCAGCGATATTCTCGGCAACGAACGCGATATTTGGTTGTATGTGCATCCCACGGTCGATCGCGATCAACCTGCTCCGCTGCTGGTTCAGTTCGATGGCGAGTTGTTTGATGAGGTTCTGCGCACACCAACTGTTTTGGATAACCTTACCGCCGCCGGAGAAATCGCGCCGATGGCCGCAGTGTTTATTGGCAATGTGGACCGTGGCGAGGAACTTCCGTGCAATCCGGAATTCGTCTCAATGATGACTCGAGAGCTGCTCCCGTTCGTGACTGAGAAGCTCGAGATCGAGATTGTGCCCGAAACTACAGTCGCCAACGGTGTGAGTTATGGCGGACTCGCCGCGATGTTTGCCGGGCTCACCGCTCCTGAGAGTTTCGGAATGGTGGCATCCCAATCCGGATCGTTCTGGTGGAAACCGAATCCTATGTCGACTTCGGATATTGTGGGAGCCACCGATGAGTTCTCCTGGCTTCCGGAACAAGCCGCAATATGGCCACGAGTCGATGTCTGCATCTGGATGGAAGCCGGCACGCTCGAGGGGCGTGGCTTCATGAATGTTGCGCCGAGCTTGCTGGATAGCAATCGTCACATGCGCAATGTTCTGCGGGCCCGAGGGTATGAATTCGAGTATCAGGAGTACGTTGGCGGCCACGATTTCGCTCACTGGCGAAACTCACTGGGAGATGCACTCATTCATCTATTAGGCCAAAAGTAGGTCCTGGATTACTGAGGGGACGTCCCCTCAGTAATCGAACTGATCGTTGAGCCAACGAACTGCGAGTGTCATCCAATGAGGCACGGCCGGCGGCAGCGACGCTGTGGTTCCGAAATCGGTGAGTCGGTTGCCGACACTCAAGCCATGTTCGCCGCGCTCAAAGAGATGCAGCTCAACTGGCACTTCGTTTTCTAATAGTTTGCGGGCAAAATCGATGGATTGCGCCGCAGGTACAGTGACATCTTCAGCGGTATGCCACAGAAACACCGGGCAGGTGTTGCCATCCACAAAGTCGATGGGGTTCGATTCCGGCACTCGCTGCCACGAGATGGCGCCAATACCGGAGTCCCTGCTTCGGCGGGTTTCAAGATCCGGGAACGCGCGCATATCTGTGGTTGCGTAACAAAGAATGGCAGCATTGGGGTGGTTCGAAATGTCGGTCAATTCAGGCTGGACAAATGCCGCGAGATCCTCGAGTTCTTGAGTCTTCCACGTGTCCAGATGCCACTGGGTTGCCAACATCGCGGTGCAATGTCCACCAGCGGAGAAGCCCATCGTCGCGATCTTCTCTCCATTGATATGGAGTCGCTCGGCATTGGCTCGCACCCAGCGCACTGCCATGCTCAGATCTACCAACGGATTCGGAAACTCGGAAAGATCGCCGAGGGAGTAGGAGAGCACGAACGCCTGATATCCCTCCGAGAGGAATGGAAGCGCGGCCGGGAGCCGTTCCCGATCGGCATGGAACATATAACCGCCGCCCGGGCAAATGATGATGGCTGGCCGTACCTCCGCCGTGGTGATATGCCCGACTGGTTCGGATTGGGTTGGCTCGATGATGTAGGCATCCAGATACACATTCCGGGATTCATTCAGCACAACGGATTCGGTACGGAGTCGCATTTACTCTCCTGTCACGCCATCAATTGCTTCGCGCAGAATATCTGCGTGACCACAGTGCCGACCAGTTTCCTCGATCATATGCGTGGCGATGTAGCGAAGATTGACGCGCTCCTCATTGGACTGCGCCCAGGTTGCCATCTCATCCAGCCCGCGTTCCTGTAGAATCCGATCCGAAATCTCGTACTCGGCCACATACGCCGCGATGATGCTTTCGCCCGAATCGGCATCGGAGTGTCGCCAGTCGCCATCCGGATCCTCTTCGGACCATGGCAAATCGACATCAGCGTCCAGAAAAACACCCTGGAACCAGTATCTCTCCACAATGGTGAGGTGCTTCAGCATTCCCATGAGGCTCATGCTGCTCACTGTTGGGGTCGCGCGAAGTTGTTCCTCCGTGAGCCCCTGACACTTCAATACCAGTGTCTCGCGCAAGAAGCTCAGGAATCCCTGCAGAGTTTCCTTTTCGCTGCCGCTATATGGGGGTTGTGTGCGTGAATCCATAACATCTCCTGTCATGAGACTTGATCGTTCTCTGCTCGCCGTTGTCGATTGGCCTCGTGCTCGGCGTTGACGCCTGTGGCGCCATCTAGAGATTCGCGAATAAAATCCGCATGTCCCAGATGGCGAGCCGTTTCCTCGATCATGTGAAACAGCACCCACTGGAGTGTGACGTTCTCACCCGAGGATCCAGATGTAGTCACTTCCTGATCGAGTGGCAGCTCACTGGCGATCTCGTTTGATCTCTGGATTGCCTGCAGATATTTCTCACGGATATACGGAAAGGTCTCTTCTGTCGTTGGCAGCCAGGCCTCGTCCGTATAGGATTCGCCATCGGTCGCTTCGCCCATCAGGCGTGCAGCGAACCAGGTTTGCTCCACGCGCACCAGATGCTTGAGCAGTCCGAGTAGACTCATCCCCGAAGGTTGATGTTTCTCCCGCAGTTGCTCTTCAGTCAGGCCGTCAAGTTTCCAGAGTAGATTCTTGCGCTGAAGATCATTGAAGGCAATCAGCATCTCGCGCTGGTCACCGAAAACCGGAGGTTTGGTGCTCTCAGTCATCGATGAGATGTTCCCACTCATCACATGTCCACATGTGCTGTGGATTCTCCCAGGCATATTCCTGCGCTTCGATCAGAACATCGTCGTATAGATCATCGGGCTTGTACGTGCGTTGGCGAGCGTATCCACCACGGACCAGTACTTCGCTGAGCAGGTAGTACTCTTCCGTATCCTCATCCTGAATGAAGATGTGGCGAAGGAATCGTCCATTCGGATCCTTGTCCGAGATGTCCTGCTGAATCCAGACGATCGTGCCCTCGGGCAGCAGTTGCTTCACGAACTCGGCACTCTCCGGTCCGTAGCATTCTTCTTCCTTATAGCCTTCGATCTCCGGCGCCTGAATCCCTACCACCCGGTACTGTTCGTACCAGTCATCGTCTGGCTCGGTGAGGTTGATGGAATCGGCATCGTGCACCTTGTCCACGCGCATCGGAACAGCATCGTCGGGCAGTTCCCACGGAAGCGTGCCGAAGTAATCAAAATCGTCACCGATTTTGGAATCGTCTGCTGCACAGGCAGTCAGGAGCCCGCTGACAGAGAGCAGTGCTGTTAGCACCACAATGAGAGTTTTGCGCATAGAACCTCCACAGGTATATCGTTTCTGTTAGGATTAACAATAGCAGCGTCAGGGGTGCCCAAACATGGGCTGAGATTACACCCTTGGAACCTGAACCGGTTTGAACCGGCGGAGGGAGGCGCCCAAATCTGACGAATCACCAGATTTGCCGCGAATCCTCCTCAGGATTTCGCGGCGATGTCGTTTTTCGGAGGGTTGGGTGCACAATCTTTCTATCCGTGGTCCCGAGATCACATATGTCACCGACGAAGACCTCGATATCGATGAGCAGCAACGGATTCTGACAGAGTTTATTGCCTGTGCGAATCAGTTCTCGTTGCGAGTGGCGTTCCGCATTCCTGCCTGGTCTGATGCAAGGATGCGCTCTCTCATCGATTGGTATTCCGAGAAGTTGGCCAAGCAGGGGCTTGGCAGATATCTCGGGACTCCTTTGGTGCACGATCGACCGGAAATCGTCGATCTCTTCCCGGACGCCCGATTGTGGTTACCGTGGCGTAACCGGGATCTGATTCGAGCTGAAGATGACCATCGGTTTGCAATTTCTGTGCACGGTCACGAGCAGGCAGCGGAGGCCGCCAAACTCGGCGCACGAGAACTGGTTTTTGGCCACGTGTTCACATCCGAATCGCACCCTGGCGAACCCGGAAGAGGCGTTGCCTCTCTCCAGACGATGATTGATCAGGTCGAGACATTGCCGACGCCTGTTCGACTCACGGCCATCGGTGGCATGAATCAGTACACATTGCCGGAACTTGGTCGAATAGGTTTCGGGAATGTCATGGCAATGCGCACCATCAGTCGTGCTCGGGATATTCCGCTCACGTTGCAACTCATGCACGATAGCTGGCTGGCAGCGAGAATCGCTGCTGATCTGCCAGATGAACAGCGTTCGCCTCTGACGCGCGCATCGAATTTGTTCTTCTAGAATTCTTCCCAGGAAAGGTTTTCCATGACTTCAGAAAACAAGCGGCACCCAAACGAATATGGTGGAGCGAACTGCAGTTTGCTCACCATCACCACCTACCTCGAACAGCGCAAGATCAAGCCAGAAACAGTTGCTGTGGCGGTAAACGATGAGGTTGTGCCACGTGCATTGTGGGACGAGTACAACATCAAGGATGAGGATAAGGTCGAAGTTGTGCGGGCCGTTTCCGGTGGAGATCATGCCGCCGATCCGTTGGTGATCGCCAGACACGAGTTCAATTCCCGTTTGTTTGTGGGCACTGGCAAGTACCCCGATAACGAATCGATGGCCAAATCGCTGGATGCCAGTGGTACAGAGATGGTGACGGTGGCCATTCGTATCATGAATCTGGATGGTTCTGAGCCATCGATTCTGGAATCGATCGACCTCAGTCGCTACAAACTGCTTCCAAACACTGCCGGTGCCTATACGGTGAAAGATGCTGTGAAAATGGCGCATCTTGCGCGCGAGGCCACCCGCACCAATTGGATCAAACTGGAAGTGATCGGCGATCAACGATCCCTGTGGCCGGATGTGGCTGCCACCATCGAAGCAACCAAAATCCTCGTCGATGACGGCTTCGTGGTGTTGCCGTACACGTCTCCGGATCTCGTCACCGCCATCCGCCTCGAAGAGGCTGGGGCGGCAACAGTGATGCCGCTTGCCGCACCGATCGGTTCCGGACAGGGCATGCAGGATTGGAAGAGTATCGAGCGCATTGTGGACGCTGTAACCGTGCCGGTCGTCGTTGATGCCGGGATCGGGGTACCGAGCGACGCCGCCCTCGCAATGCAGCTCGGTGCCAGTGCTGTGCTTTTGAACACCGCTATTGCCCGGGCACAGAATCCTGTGGCGATGGCGCGCGCCATGCGATTAGGCACCGAGGCTGGTCGCACAAGCTTCCTTGCAGGGCGAATGGACGTCACCGAATACGCCAATCCCAGCAGTCCTGTTGGCGGCGTACCACTGGCCATCGAGTAATCGCCAATTGGTGTGGTGCGGTACCATTTGCCGAGAAACGTTGTTGACAATCGCACAGGAGAAACACATGCCAAAAACCGATCTCACCGTACAGCACTCGCTTGGCAAAGCCGAAGCTCTCAATCGTTTGCAGGGCATGCTGGAAAGCGTGAAAGAAAATTACGGCAGCCAGGTTTCCGATCTCGAGGAAAACTGGACCGATAATGGCGGCACCTTCAGTTTCAAGGCCATGGGATTCAAGATCAGTGGCGAGCTGACCGTGAACGATAACGATGTCCGCATCGATGCCGAGTTCCCGTGGGCGGCCAAGCCGTTTCAGGGCACCATCGAAACCGCCATCCGCGAACGCGCCGAGCGCCTGCTGGCCTAACGCGCTGGTAGAATACGGCCAATGAAATGCCTCGGATTCGTGATGAATCCGGGGCATTGCGCTTTTGGGTGTTAGTGGTTGATGGCTTGTTCGATCATTTGAACCGCTTCTTTGGGATCGTCCACCTCGATTATCAGGCGCTGAAACTCCTGGTCTTGTAGAGTGACGACGATGGTGTTCTCCGGTTTCAGTACATCCCAGAAAATCTGCTCACTATTCTTGCGGAACGTACCGCCGTAGTAGGTGCGGAACACGTTTGTCCCTTTGCGCTTCTCCCAACCTGAAGGGTAATCCGAGCTGATTGTTGGATCGTGCGTGACTCCCTTGACTGAGCGGAGAGGGAAGGTGAGCTCCTTTCGGAGCGTGAAAATTCTGCGCAGTCCCGTCATGGTAACCACGAGATTGTTGTTCTGAATGCTGACGTTCGGCATTTGACGTTCCTTTTCTTATCTTTCGATATTTGCGCGGGTGAAGAGTCGATCACTCAGGATGTTTCTGATCGAATCGTTGAGTTCTTTCTCGAGACGCTGGATTGCGTGCTGCGCATCGGTCCGAACATCCGCATCGATCGCAGATCGTTCCCACATCGCCACGATAAGCAAATCGGCCAGAAGTAGGTGATCTCCGGACGTTTGGATCGCGTGCTCAAACGCGAGGCGAAACAGGTTCGCCTTGCTGGCAAAGGCTTGATAGATACTGCCGCGCTTCATGCCGGTTGCCTTGGCGATCTGGTCGATCGATGTCGATTCAAACCCATACTTCGCAAACAGATCGGCGAGGGTCTCCAGTACTTCTACTTCGTTGTATGACTTGTTGCGACCCAAGGTTTGCTCCTTTCGTTGATTCGATTATATATGAATGACTGGTCATTTATCAACACGTACAGAGTCACAAGGCCGAATGCGTGTGTTCCCCGATTTCCATTTCGGCGATACACTGCCTCAAACGTCTAGACAATCCCGAGCCGCCATGGAGGGCCCGTATGACCGATAAGGAACAAACAACCGCACCAGAAACCTCGGCACCGGTGGCCGAACCGATTGTGAAACAGCATTCGGTGAAGGCTGGCGGCAAGAATCTGAACTACACGACCACCACGGGTCTAATGCCGATCAAGGACGAAGAGGGCAACACAAAGCTCAATCTCTTCTTTGTTGCCTACACCCTTGATGTCGTGGACGATTCCACCAAACGTCCGATCACTTTCGTGTACAACGGCGGTCCGGGTTCCAGTACCATCTGGCTGCACATGGGCGGTCTCGCTCCGAAACGGGTGGTGATGAAAGACGATGGTGGCATGCCAAAGCCGCCGTTCGAGCTGGTCGATAACGAGCACACCTGGCTCACAGAAACCGATCTTGTCTTCGTGGATCCTGTGGATACCGGCTTCAGCCGCGCCACCAAGCCGGAATACGCCGATGAAGCCAAGGGCGTGAAGGGCGATATCGCTTCGGTCGGCGAATTCATTCGCATGTATCTCGTGCGCAATGCTCGCTGGCAGAGTCCAATCTTCCTTTCCGGCGAAAGCTACGGCACCTTCCGGAGCGCCGGACTCGCCGGATACCTCATCGATCGAGGCGTAGCGCTCAACGGCATCGTTCTTATCAGCAGCATCCTCAACATGCAGACTGCGCGATTCACGCTCGGCAACGATCTGCCGTATCAGCTCTTCGTTCCGACCTACGCCGCTACCGCCTGGTACCACCAGAAGATCGATAAGGGACTTCGCAAGAAGTCGATCCGCGCATATCTGGACGAGGTGGAAGCGTGGGTAGAGGATGAATACGTGCAGGCGCTCAGCCTCGGAGATCGCCTGGATGCCAAGCGCGCCGAAGCCATCGCCGAGAAGCTGGCCGGATACACCGGACTTTCCGTGGAATACGTGAAAGCCAGCAACCTGCGTATTAACATCCATCAGTTCTGCAAGGAACTCAAGCGCGACGAGAAGCGACACGTTGGTCGCCTCGACAGCCGCTTCGAGAGCTGGGATAAGGATGGCGTGGACGACGTGCCGGAATTCGATCCGAGCATGAACGCGATCATCCCGCCGTTTGGCAGTGTGCTGCAGCCATACATCCGCCAGGAACTTGGCTACGAAAGCGATGTGGAATACCACATCATCCGCGGGTTTGGTCCCAAGTGGAATAATGGCGGTGCCTCGCAGGGATACGCTGATACCAGCGATGATCTCCGCGCTGCGTTTGCCAAGAATCCATACATGAAGGTCTTCGTGGCCAGCGGATACTACGATCTTGCCACGCCGTATTACGCCACTGAATACACGTTCAGTCACATGAACCTGGATCCATCGGTGCGCGGCAATGTCCAGATCGAGGAGTACGAAACGGGGCACATGGTGTACACCGAACTCGCCTCGCTCATCCGACTGAACGACGATTGCAAGAAGTTCATTCGCGAATCGCTATAGACGAGGAACGAACCAGGGGCAGGAACTCTCGTTCCTGCCCCTTAACTGTTTTTCATCTACGTAGATTGCTAATTGCCGCCCGATGGAGATTGCCGGCGTTCGTGATTCGCCTCGATTGATTCTCTCAGCGCGCGAATGTTATCGCTGAAGCGCACATCGTATGGCTCCGAAACGGTGAGCTGCTTGAGGTTCTCCGGCATCGCATTGAGATTGGCAATCGATCGATCTCGAATGTCGCTCAGGGACGGATGCGGACCGATCAGTTCTCCGCCCTTCATCCACGGCTGGAGGAGAGGGCGTCCGTTAGCAGGAGCCGGTTCATCGCTAAGCGAGATCACATCGTGGTCGAAATCACCAACACGGTAGACAGATTTTCGACCCGGCCAGGTGCTCTTGCCGCCGGCAATTTTCATGCGCGCATCCTGGGTGGAATCGTTGTCGTCCTCGATCCAGGTGAGCTTGTACACTGCGCCGATCACACCGCCAACATGGCCACTTTCGACTGAGCCGAGTCCCACGCCAAGATTGGCTCCCACGCCAAACCCATCGGCTGGGTCACCACTGGAGACCAGTGTTTCGATTTTATGCTCATCCAGATCGCCGCTCACCAACACCCGCACATTGTGCATATCGGCAGCATCGAGGCGGGAGCGCACGAGTCGCGACCAGTCGCCGAGATCGCCGGAATCGATGCGCACAGCCACCAGCTCGTGACCGGAACCCGTAGCGGCTTCCTCCTTCGCGGCCAAAATTGCGTTGTCGATTCCCTGATCCACATCGTAGGTATCGATGAGGAGGGTGTATTTCGGGAAGATGCGCGCGATCTCGCGGAAGGCCGAGATCTCATCCGGGA
>JAFAEA010000153.1 GCA_023424355.1 Chloroflexota bacterium
TTCCGGCAGCATTCAGTTCGGCAATGTGCAGGTGGAGAACCTCTCGCGGAAGGACCTGAAGAACCTCCGATCAAAGGTACAGCTCATTTTCCAGGATCCATATTCCGCGCTAAATCCGGCACATACGCTTTATTCGTCGCTCAGTCGGCCACTGAGCAATTACATGGGTATGGATGCAAAATCCGCTCGCGAGCGGGTGACTCAGATGTTGGAGCAGGTGGGGCTGGAACCGGCCGAACGCTTCATCGATGTGTACCCCCACCAGCTTTCCGGTGGTCAGCGACAGCGCGTGGTGGTGGCGAGAGCACTCCTGAGCAATCCCGAAATCGTGATTGCCGATGAGCCAACCTCAATGCTGGATGTGACCATTCGCGCCGAGATTCTGGAAATCCTGAACCGGCTGGTGCGCGACAAGGGCATCGCGATGCTCTACATCACTCACGATTTGCTCAGTGCTCGGGCGTTGGCCGATGAGATATTGGTGCTCAACCGTGGCAAGGTGGTTGAACAGGGAGATGCAAGCGCAGTAATTGCCGATCCGCAGCACGAGTACACCAATCTGCTGCTGGATTCGATTCCTAATCCGTTCACAGAGATCGTCGCGAAGTAGTAGCCGCGTTATTCCTCGTCGAAACTGATGACCGGGTCGGCGCATTGGGGCGCGCCAGTGCCGAAGAGCGTGAGCTCGAATTGGAGGGTCTGATCGGGATCGATTCCCATGATGAGCTGACTATTGCTCACATTCCCGCCATCCAGGCATTGCACCAGCATCATGATGTTTTCCTTGCGATCATCGCTGGTGTTGGTGACGGAGACATTCACATCCAGCTCCACCTTGCCATCGGCCGCGCGGGAATCGCGCAGGGTGAAGCCGCTCGATTGCAGATCCTGCCCCTCTACACCGACAGTCGGGGCGGGATCATCATCGGGTCCGTTAAGATCGATGATGCCAAATCCGATGAGTCCCATGGCGACGGCCAGCAGGAACACCAACACCGAAAATGCACCGAGCACAATGAGATATCCGGGCACTCCGCCTTCGCGTTGGGTTCTGGGTGGTTCAAACGACATGACTTACTCCGCTCCTCCTCATTTCTCTTTGTAGTGTACGACTGAGAAATGATTCCGGACTCCACAACTGTGGTTGAGCTTGCCGTACAATTTGTAGAGCACTTGATTTGAGACGAGGAAACCGCCTTGGATATCCCCGGATTACACACTCACGACAGCTATCAATGGATTCTCTGGCTCGTTCTCGTCGCCGTTTTGGTTCTGATCGCCGCGGCGGGAAACAGCAACTATCGCTATTCCAGGCCATTTCAGAAGGAAGCTATGAGTTCGGCCAATCCCGATGACGTGATCGATCTGATTGACTCTCGGCTTTCTACCGATGGCTGGCAGTTGGAATATCGCGATACCGGCACCCTGGTAATGAGTACTGACAAAAGCTTTGCTACCACGGCTGCCATCGGACGGATTGCCCAGAACCTCTCTACATCCACCGCCAAACGCATATCGGTGGAGTTCGATGTTACGGAATCGTCCAGCGGTTCCATCATTGTTGCCAATGGCAATCGGCGGGGCAATGGCGCTGAGCCATATATCGGAAGCATCCTCGAATCGCTTCCCCACTGAGACTCTTTACGATTCTTACGTATCTCCGGGGATAATATCCGCCTGGAGTGCCTTGAGATCCTGTTCGTAATCACGCAGGCGACTCTTCTTCTGCTCCGGCAACATTACCTTGATGTTTCGCAGCTCTTTCATCGCCACGCTGCTCACTTCCAGAGCTTGCTGACGCGTGATCAAGCCCTCCTTCCAGGCGAGGGTTGCTGCCGCGATGTACGTATCGAAAGAGCGAATGCCAAGAATCTCGGTGTGAGACGGGTGATTCAGAGAAGTCTCGTTGATGTCGTGGATCATCACTGACCGTACGGAATCCGGAAACTCCTGCAGCATCAACTTGCCGACTTCAACATCGCCCTGACCACTATCACCCACGAACACGAGGCCGTACTCCGGAAACACCTCATGATACTGGCGAATATTCCTGATCTTTCGTCTGGCCATGCTGTCGTGAGATCGCAGAGCAAAGAGACTGCCGGTAAGAATCGTTGGCCGCCTGATTCCTGCCTTCGCGAGTGTGCGACGGGTCCAGGCGGAAACGATTCCGCCGAATAATCCGGGTCGCGCCGTGACGAAGGTGATGTTGGCATCATCGGATTCCTTACCAAGACTGTGATTTAGCGCAGCGAAAAATGCCAGCACACCCGGATAACGTGTTTTGCCCGGATACCGCTTGTCGTGCAGGCGAGCAAACACAGTGTCATCGATATCCGAGAGTACTTTTACCTGATCGATTTTCACCGAGTTGCTCTGAATGTGGTTCAGTATTTCGTCTCGGATAGCCTGATTGTCGATATCCTTAAAGATGAGCCGCGCCAAATCTCGATAGCTATCCGACAGATTGATCTCATTACGAAGTTCCCGTAATTCGTCGCCCGTAGAAGCAACAAAGATGTTGCGGATACCCTGCTCAAACGTCGTGCGAGTTGAACCGCGCTGCATGGCCCACACAAGCTCGACCCGTGTTTCCAGTGACAACTGCGCGATGCGCTGCTCGGTGAGAAGTTGCACCAACTGCGAGCGATAGTGGGGTCCACCAACGCGGTTGTGGAGGTTTCGGAGCAATCGCCGCACATTGAGTTGCTTCAGCACGGTATCCAGATCAGCATCCGGGCAGTTTCGGAGCAGCTCCAGAATCTTCAGCTCATCGGAGCGGCCAGTCCAACCGCGGAGGAGCGACTGAATCTGGGTGATGGTTTCAGAACTGTTCATTACTCACCGCTCTTGATTTGACGATCAATGACGCCGGGTCCACAGCCACATCGATCTGTGTGACATTGCTCCATACATCACCATCCACCTGCACCGAAACGGATGTTTCCGGGATAATAGTAATCCTCTCCGCCAATTGCTCCTGCACGTCTTCCTGCTTCGATCTATCGCGCAGTGCTCTCCAGGCGATGGGCGCCCAACCAAGGATCGATTTCGGCGCCAGAACACGAGTATTCAGCAGACCATCTTGCAAACTGGCGTGCGGCAGCACCGTGATTCCCCCGGGCACACGTCCGCAATTGCCTACCAGCAGGCTCCAGGCAGTCACAGTCCGCTCCTCGCTGGTATCTGACTGGATGCGAAACGAATGCAGTGGTCCGCGCAGATTCCTGGCACCAGCGGCGAAGTAGGCGAGAGGTCCGAATCGCTGCTTGAACGACGCGGACACGTCCTGAAGCGAAACAGCATCGTACCCGGCACCGACCACCACCAGGAATCGTTGCTGCGTCTCCGTTCCATCGGCAAATGTGAGGGTCACTAACCCGGTCTCTACCGTCTCCGGCGTGCCAAGCAATGCCGTGCGAACCGCCTGATCGAGCGTGCGATGTTTGCCGACTGCATTGAGGTGAAAGATGTTCGCTGTGCCTCCAGGCACGATCCCAAGTGAAACGCCCGAATGAGCCAGTACATTACTGACATTCCGTACCGTGCCATCACCACCGATCACGATGATGTGATCCACTCCGGAATCCACCGCTTCCTGCGCCTGAGCTTCTCCTGGCAATTCGATAGTGGTTTCCAGGCGAGTTGGTGGCGGGAATCCGAGTGCGGCGCAGTGCTGCTGCACCAGCCGCCAGGCAGGTTCGCTGCGCTTGCGAGCAGGATTCACCACACAGGCGATGGTGGGATTGGCCACAGCTACCAGCGCTCGCGATGGAGCACATCGTCCAGCGGGCGCCGTCCGCGCTTCAACGATCCGCTCTTCATATCCGGCGCGGGGTGACCGATGAACACTACCCCGATGGGGAGATGCTCCTCCGGAATCCCAAGTGCGCGTTGAAGTTCCGCGGGATCTTTCACGCCCACAAAGGCGGTACCAAGACCTTCATCCACACCTGCCAGCAGCACCAACATCATGGCGGCGCCAGCATCTGTATGCCAATACGGAATCGGCCAGCCGATCTCCTCCTGCCCCTTCGCCTTCTTATCCGGTTCGTTGTAGCGGCGGTGATAAATCTCTTCACTCGTTGTAATGACGATATGTACCGACGCGCGGCTCATAAACGGCTCATGTCCCTGCCGCACATACCATTGCTCGCCCGCGATCTCGGCGATCTGGCTCCGCATATCGGCATCAGTGATTGCAACAAATGCCATCCCCTGGCTGTACCCGGCGCTGGGTCCACGTCGAGACGTATCAATGATCCGCTCGATCACTGCCCACGAAACCGGTTCTTCCGTAAAGTTACGAACCATGCGGCGTTTTCGTACCAATTCGGCAAATGGTGAGTGTGTCATTCAGGCCTCCTCATTCACCTGCACACGTATACCGTTTGGATCCTGAACGGTGAAATATCTGCCGACACCTTCCAAGGTCAGGATTTCCGAAGGGGAGTGCCCGGCCATGCTCTGATGAATATTCTCGAACTCGGTTGCAGACGCCTGCAGATGCAGCTCCGGATTTGATTGGGTGACTATCGGTTCGCCATTGTTCCAATGCAGGGCAAGGCTCGCATCACCGATAGGAAACTCGTTCCACCACTGATTCACCTCGCCATCTTCCTTGCGGAAAAGACCAAGGTGTTCGTAGAACGATACGGATGCCTCCATCTCGTTCGTGTACAGGATGTTGAGAAGTCGCAGCGAAACGCTCATACATATCCTCCAATATTCGGGCGTATTACAAGGCAAATGGTAGCACCGTGTTAGCACTGTGCTAGCTACCTATTAATAGAAGATGGTTTCCGTGAGGTGATATGGCCGGCTCCCGGCAGGCATGTGTTGGGAAAGCGACCACAGATGCCAATCCAGCTGGCCGGCTGTGATGTCGCGAACTCGTTGCCTCATGGCTTGGACGAATCGATCGCACGCGACGATCGTAGCCGCGCGGATCTCGACCTCCTCCCGACTCCCGGCTGGAATCCGATGACGGTTATCCACCAGCGCAGCGAGGTGATCGTCGTACTCCAGTACGCCGAGTTCCCGCAGGATTTGCGGCACCTTGTAATCGGCGAAGGCAGTGAGCTGCTCGAGATCGTGGAACTCCGCCAGTGGCGAGCCCGCGAGTCCACCAGCAATATCGCCCACCAAGATTTGAGCGCGCTTGTAGAAGCGCACTTCGTTTTCTGGCAGAGACGTATTTGCATATGGCCATACCGTAACATCGTTGAACGACGGGAACGTCTCAACGATGTTCCTCACCAGGTTGACTGCAGATCCATCGGCAGCCGAGATGAATGTCGATGCCGGATTAGCGCCGTAGGGGAGGAGTCCTCGACCCAACTCCCGGAGATTCGATACCCGGTTGTCAAATAATGGTATTTCCGTATGTCCTTCTTCTGGAGCGAGAATAGCGGCAACATCGTTCGCGGAAACATCCGCCAGCCATTGGGCGCTGTGAAGCGGTACCTCCGTCTCCATCGCCTTGGTGAGGGCTGCAACGAGGGCGACGTAGCCATCCACCAGCTCGTTCTTCCAGCGAACCCGCCATCGCACGGAAGGGTCATCACCCTGTCCCCAGAAGCAGAAGTTCAGGGCATCCAGCGCTAGCAACCACATGGCGGTGTGTTCATCGTTTTCCGCGCGGAAGTGGAGATCGGCATCCCAACCAGGTGGTTCGGGCGATTTCAACAAATCCAACGCGACAGTTTCGATCACCCCATCGTTGATCGCCACGTGTTGGCTGGAACCAACTACGGCGGTGCAACTGGAAAGAACTCCGAGGGTCACGGAGTGGTGGCTCGTTCGGCCAGCCAGGCCTGGCGCTGGATTTCGGCATGTCCGAGGTGCAGTGCGGTGTGATCAATGGCGTGCATCAACCAGGACATACGAGTCCAGTTTGGTCGCACCGGCCGGATCTCCAGTGGCAAGGCACTGAGATCGACATCTGCTTCGGATTCCGCCAACTCGGCGAATCGGCTCAGGTAGTTATCGAACAGCTCGTCGATTTCCGCTCGCGTGGCTGTTGCCTGAAACTCCAGATCACGTTCGCGCGGGAAATCGAGGCCAAATACCTGATGCACAATCATCCAGCT
>JAFAEA010000155.1 GCA_023424355.1 Chloroflexota bacterium
CTCATGAGCACGAATGTCGCTCAAGCAAGTGAGTTCTACGTACGCCATCTGGGTTTTGAGGTGGTTTTCGAAGCCGACTGGTACGTCAGTCTGAAGCGTGACCAATGGGAGCTCGCGATTCTTGCGCACGATCACGCCACGATTCCGGCCGATTTTCGCAGTCCAGTAAATGGGTTGTTGTTGAATTTCGAGGTGGAGGATGTCGATGCCGAGTACACCCGGCTGGTGACCGACGCTGGCCTCTCCGAACGACTTTCGATCCGCTCGGAGGATTTCGGCCAGCGTCACTTCATCATCGAAGCACCGGATGGCGTGCTTATCGATGTAATCACACCAATTCCGCTTTCAGGCGAGTTCGCTGAGGATTAGCGGCCGCCTTCGCTGGCGAGCGCATCGCCACGAGTGACGCTCACTACTGCGCCAAAAACCACAATGAGCGTGGGAATCAACAACCAGATTGCGGAGGAAGTGATCTCGCCATCCAGCAATGCAGTTCGTAGAGATTCCACCTGCCAGGCGAGCGGATTGAATCTGCCTATCCATTGCAGATAGGTTGGTGCGGTATCCAGAGAATAGAAAACCGGTGCCGCGAGACTGAGCGGCAGCATCATCCAGGTCACCACCATATCCCGCAGCACGTAATCCCGCACATACGCAGTGATGATGATCGCGAGCCCTGCCCAGAAGGCGATGGCGATCAGACCGAGCACGGCAGTCAGCATCAGGTTTTCGAAGGAGAAACGGAGGCCGGTGGCGAATCCGACCGCGATCAGCACCACCATCTGCACCAGAAATGCCAGCGCCGGAGCCACCATCTTCGCCATCGCGTAGCCAGCACCGCCGGTACCGGCAAGTAGTTTGATGGTGAGCATGCCCCACTGGCGGTCCAGCACCATCCGGTACATGGTGCGACTGAATCCTCGCAGCGCCTGCAGGGCAATGAGACCCGGAAGCACGAATGCCTGATAGGAATGCCCGTTGTAGAAGTCATCGCCAGCAGCGATGAGGCCCTTTATGCCTGCGGCGAGCAGGAGAAACTGCACCACTGGTTCCAGCAACAGCGAACTAATCAGTGCCCGACCCTCGCTGAAAATGGCGCGGAGCTCGATTTCCGTCACCGGAGTGAACCGCCGGAAGGACCATCGTTGAATCACGGAGTGTGAGCGGGTCATCATTTTGCCCCCTCCTTTCTGAGTTGCAGATACACGTTCCGAAGCGAAACCGGTGTGCTGGAAACAACCATCACGCGATTGAGATTGCCGATGGCGAGAATCGCGTCGCTGAGCGCCGAGTCCGCAGGCAGATTGATCTCGATGACGCGGGAATCGTTGATATCGGCTTGGGGATCGAAATGGCCCAGTGCTACCAGAACTTCCGGCGACACCTCGGATTCGAGAGTAAGTCGTACGGAAGCCATAGGCGTGTATCGGCGCAAGAACGTCTGCATGGATTCGTGCGTGAGCACTTCGCCATTCAGCACGAAGAGCACGTCATCGCAGTATTGCTCCAGCAATCCCAGATCATGCGAGGAAACCAGCGCGAGCGCTCCCTGCCGTGTACGATCTCGCAGTAGTCCGAGCACCGCCTCGGAGGACTCCACATCCAGCGAGGCCGTGGGTTCATCCAGCAGCATGATGTCTGGCTGACTCATGAGTGTGCGAGCGACCTGAATGCGCTGCTGTTGCCCGCCGCTAAGCATGCTGACGTCGTTGGTGGCGAGATCGGCAAGGTGGAAATGCTCGAGGAGTTCCTGGGCGTATCTGCGGCACTCCGCCCGCGAAAAGCCATACAGCCGACCACCAAGCTCGACGTTCTGCATCACATTCAGATACCAGTCGATAGTGGTGCGTTGACTGCTCCAGCCGATTCGTGCTTGCGGATCGGCGAACGTGATCTCTCCTTCAGTCGGCTCAATCGCACCGGCCAGCATGTGAATGAGGGTCGATTTCCCGGCACCGTTGGGTCCGAGCACGGCCACCATTTTTCCGGCCGCGAGGGAGAAATTCGCATCGCGAAGTCCCCATGTGCCATTGGCATATCGCTTGCCGAGATCGCGCACAGATAGATCGGCCGTTGTGCGGCGATGTTGAGTTTGCATTGTTGTTCTGTTCTGGTCAGGAAGCGCGGAGGTTACTTGATCCGCCCGATTGACACGAACATCCAGATCGATCCGGGGCGAGGTGGATCGGCTTCAGGATGTCTTTGTGTTGAAATGCGCCAATCAGGCGATTCGTAATCGTTCCATTTATGACCTCGGTGGAGTTTGAATCAAACGGTCAGATACCAGTATCTACCAACCAATGGGCACACGGCAAAAGGTCGAGGTTTGTCGGATCACTGAGAAACCTGAGTCGTTCCGAATTGGTGATCACCATCCTTTGAACTATGCCAACCACCAAACCAAAAAAATGAGCACGACTATTACCACAAGTAGCAGCGGAAACATCGGCAGTCCGCCAGTGGTTTTTGCGGTGACCTCCTCGGCTACCCGAGGTGGAAGATCATCGGTGGGTTCCTGATCTCCCAGTCGAGCCTGCAGTCGATCCCGCTCTGGCGGAGCAGTGATAGGACGATTCAGACTGTCATCAGTCACATCATCATCATGTGGATCAATCGGTGTGGGAGGAATTGGAGGTGTCTGTGACACGGGAGAATCCTTTCATTGAAACAGCATGTAGATAGTTACTCATGCATAATCAATGCCTCCGATGACGATGCCGCTCCTAATAGATATTGTTGACCGAGGTTCTGCATACTCCATCCATCTCCCGGATTGGTATGATTTTGAGAGCCACGTGGCCACCGGACGAGATGCGCCGTACCCGGACGACGACAAGACGACGCTTGGAGAATCACCATGGCATGGATCGTTTTGGTAATTTCTGGTGCTCTTGAGGCAGTTTGGGCGACAGCCATGAGCGAAAGCGACGGATTCAGCAAGCTCCGGCCGACGCTCATATTCCTTGTAGGCGTGGTCCTCAGCATGGGTGGATTGGCCTACGCGCTTCGGCACATTCCTGTCGGCACGGGATACGCCGTGTGGGTTGGCATCGGTGCAGTTGTCACCGCAGTCTGGGCAATGACCCGAGGTGCCGAGGCCGCGACTCCGATGAAGATCGTGTTCCTGGCGGGCATCATCGTGTGTGTTATCGGCCTGCAGTTGGTTTCTACCAGCGAAAGTCACTAATTCATTGAACAATGTGTCAGCCGAATTGCTTCGGCTGGCGCATTTTCAATTACGATGGATGTACCAATTCCGCGCTGCCCGATAGCGATGCCTCATCTTCACACGAAAGCGACGTATTCCACTTGTCCAAAACACTGACTAACAACGATGTTCGCGGGAATCCCTACCGTATTCGCGATCCTCAAAATTCCGCGCTGCTGGAGATATGGATGGTCTCGGCAGTGGTCACGGTGCTGGTGATCCGTCTGTATCTCTACCTCACTGGCTATCCACAGGTCGGGGGCGATACCCTCCACATCGCGCATATGTTGTGGGGCGGCCTCGGTATGGTGATTGCCATCGGGATTCTGCTGCTCTTCGCGAATCCGATCTGGAAACCAATCGCATCGCTCATCGGCGGCATCGGGTTCGGGGCGTTCATCGATGAGCTCGGTAAGTTCATCACCAAGGACAACGATTACTTCTATCAACCAACCGCTGCGATCATGTACGCGGTTTTCATCGGGCTTTATTTTCTGGCGCGGTATTTCGATCGCAAACGTAAGCCAACCGAAGCGGACTATCTCTATCTCGCCGCTCAGGGCGTCACATGGCAGGCCATCGGCAAGTTGGATAGGCGTCAGCAGCAGGCCGCCCTTGGCAATCTGGATGCCAGCGGAAACACATCGGATTTCGCGCAGCACCTGCGCGAGATGCTCGAGAATGCCGAGATCGTAGAGGGCGAGGAGGATTCACGCATCCTCAATGCTCGCAAGCGGGTGGAGGACGTGTATTGGAAGATCGTTCGGCATCATTGGATGCTGAACATCGTCATCGGCCTCTTCGTCATCCGCGCCGTCGAGGTGATCGTGACATTGGCGATGGGACTCTTTGTGACGGACGAGTACGATCTTGCCAATGGCATCTCGATCTTTGAGTTGCTGTCGTTCCTGGCCGGAGCGGCAACCGGTGCTCTGGCAGTTTTCGGACTGGTCCTTATGATCCGTCGACACCGGGTGCGGGCGCTGCAAGCCTTCGCTGCGTCCACGGTAGTGGCGATTCTCTTCGGTCAGTTCTTCGCTTTCGCCACGGAACAGTTCCTGGCGATGACAGGGTTGATCCTAAACCTGATCATCCTCGGAGTCCTCCGGCTGGCCCTCGGCCTGGAGCACGACAAATTCGTGGCACAGGGATCCGAACCAGAAGAAAACGATCCCCGTCAGGGTATTGGCAAGTACTTCTAGGTAGATCGTTTTCTGCTACAATCCGGCCAACACAATGACGGAGCCGAGTAATTGCCGGCCACCGATGCCCAGCAAGTTGCGGATGATGCGAGCGCAACCATCGAATCGGTAATGAAGACCCTCCCGAGTGCGAGCAAAGCAGCACCCTGCCGAACCTCGCCGGAATCGCCTCCGTTATCGGGCTCCAGAAGGTTCACGTTGCAAGCGTGAACGAATTGCGGTGGCACCACGAGACGCCCCTCTCGTCCGTAACGACGGACAGGGGCGTCTGGCAATTTTCTGGAAAGGTGGCATCAAATGCCTCCGGTATTTCATCAACCGCGCATCCTCGCGCGGGAACTTTCTGTCCACATCGGTGAGCAGGTTCTTCTTCAGGGTTGGGTGCATCACACCCGCAACTTGCGAGCAGTCGATTTTCTTCTCCTGCGTGATCGCACCGGCATTACGCAAGTGATCGTGGAGAACGCATCGCAACGAGCCTTGCTGGCATCACTGCCGCACGAATCGGTGGTCGAGGTGCGAGGTTCTGTGGTCGAAAGCAAACAGGCAGCAAACGGTGTGGAGATCCACGATCCGGAGATCGCAGTGATTTCGGTGCCGGAATTCGAGCCGCCATTCGAGTTGTTCCGCCCATCGCTGGATGTGCAGTTGCCCACGCGGCTGGACCACGCCGCGGTGAGTTTGCGACACCCGCAATCGGTTGCGAGTCAGAAGCTCACGGCCGCCGCGATGCGTGGATTCCGGTCTACATTGGACGGTTACGGATTTACGGAGATCCAGACCCCGAAGTTGCTCGAGACCGCGCCGGAAGGCGGGGCCAATGTGTTCAAGGTCGATTACTTCGGTCGCGATGCGTTTCTGGCCCAGAGTCCGCAGTTGTACAAGCAGATCATGGTGGGGCCATTGGAGCGGGTGTACGAAGTCGCGCCGGCGTTCCGGGCGGAGCCGCACGATACCAGCAAACATGTCAGCCAGTATCTCAGCCTCGATGCCGAGTTTGGGTTCATTCGCGATCATCAGGATGTGATGCGGATTCTGCGAGATGTTCTCGCTGGCATGATCGGCGAGATGCAGCAGGTGCCGACTGGTGGAATCGAGCTGCCGGAGGTCCCGTCGGAGATTCCACAGATCCATTTCAGGGATGCGTTGTCGCGGGTTGGCGCGCCGGAGAATGAACCGGATCTGGCGCCGGAGCACGAGCGTGCGCTCGGGGAGTGGGCCATGCGTGAGCATGGTTCGGCCTGGCTGTTCGTCACCGGCTACCCGATGACCAAGCGACCGTTCTACACCCATCTGCAGCCGGATGAACCTCGCTGGAGCAACAGCTTCGACTTGCTGTGTATGGGTCTCGAGATCACCACTGGCGGTCAGCGATTGCATCGATACGAGGAGTATCTGGCAGCCATCGAGGCTCGGGGTATGGCGGCGGAGCCGTTTGCCGGGTATCTCGAGGCGTTCCGTCACGGCATGCCAGCGCATGGTGGCTTTGCCATCGGCCTGGAGCGGATGATCAAGCAGATTGTCGGTGCCGCCAATGTGCGGGAAGTCATGCTTTTCCCGAGGGATATGCATCGTCTCACTCCATAAACTCTTACTCCGCTCACAGGTGATTGTGATTTGATTCACAATCACCTGTGAAAAGATTCACAAATTTTGTGCATTCTGAATACCATGAGGTTGAGCCGGGTGGCATCGGCACACCTGGAGACGATTTCGGGAACAGGAGCATCGCATGAGCAAGACAGCAGAATCGGTGGAGCAGGCTAAAGTGCAGCAAACAAATCAGGCACCGCGTGTGGTCCAATACGATTTCTCCGGCAAGGTGGCACTTGTGACGGGTGCTACTTCCGGCATCGGCAAGGCGACCGCGATCATGTTCGCGCGCAACGGCGCCAAAACAGTTGTTGCCGGTCGCAACAAGGAGCGTGGCCAGGCGGTAATCGATCAGATCAAATCCGAAGGCGGTGAAGCGATCTTCATCTCTGTTGATATGGAGGATCAGGTCGAGATCAAGCAAATGATCGATACCACCATGCAGACATGGGGACGCATTGATTTCGCCTTCAACAATGCTGGCATCTCCGGGCGTCCGGCGCTGACGCACGAAACCCGCCTGCGAGACTTCCGCGAGATCATCGATGTGAACCTGAATTCCGTGTTCCTCAGCATGAAGTACGAACTCGAGGAGATGATCAAGAGTGGCGGTGGCTGCATCGTGAACTGCTCGAGTTACGGCGGTACACACGGAGTTGGTGGTATGAGTGCCTACACCGCATCCAAGCACGCCGTCATTGGCCTTACCAAGGCTGCGGCAGTCGAATACGCCAAGCTGGGTGTGCGTATCAACGCGGTTTGCCCGGGATCGGTGCAAACGCCATTGATCGAGGCGCTGGCAGATGTTGCCGGTGAAATCTCTGCCGGTACTTCCGAGGGGCAAGCCGAGCAGCCAGGAATGAACCGGGTAGGAGAGCCAAACGAGGTCGCTGAAGTGGTGATGTTCCTTTGTTCCGAAGCCTCGAGCTTTGTCACTGGCGCCACCGTGGCAATCGATGGCGGGATGGCAGCCGGCTAATCCGTGTTTGTTGGATTGGCCAACGCGATCGTGGTGCGATACAGCACCGCGGTCGCGGCGGCGATATCCTCCGGGGAGGAGTACTCCGCTTCGGCGTGACTGAGTCCGTCTTTACTACGCACGAAGATCATGCCAGTTGGCCAGAGTAAAGCTGCCGGGTTCGCATCGTGACCAGCGCCAGACCAAAGCTCCCACAGCGGGAGCCCCTCTTCCAGAATCGCTTCCCGGATGGTGGTCATGACACCAGGATCGAATGGTCTCGATTCTCCATCGTCACCAATGGCCAGTTCGACCTCAACGCCTTCGGATTCCTGCACCACCTGGGCGAAATCGTGGATTCCCTGTTGAATCCGTTGAATATCCCGTGATTTTGCGCAGCGGATATCCACCGTGAACTGCACTTTGGATGGCACAACATTCATGGCACCCGGTTCGACCGTCATCTTGCCGACCGTGGCGACGGAATAATCCTCGCCGGCCAGAGCCAACTGCTGAATCTCTATCACCATGCGCGAAGCGGCAACCAGGGCATCGGCGCGCAAATGCATGGGATTGGCTCCCGCGTGACCGGCCCGACCGTGGACCGTGATATCGTCCCAGGTCTGTCCGATGATGCCTTGCACCAGCCCGACGGGCAGGTTCTCTGCTTCCAAAATCGGACCCTGTTCGATATGCAGTTCGAGGTAAGCAGCAGCCGTATTCGGCCGATTGGCTGCATCGCCGTTGTATTCGATGCGAACCAGTTCATCACCAAAGCGAATGCCGGCATCATCGGTTGCTGCGTATGCAACTCCGGGATCGGTGAAGCCGAGTGCCGAGGTCGAGCCCAACAGCGGCGGACGGAATCGCGAGCCTTCTTCGGCGGTCCAGTTCACGATTTCGATGGGATGGCGAGTCTCAATCTCCGCGTCATTCAGCGCCCGCACCACTTCGAGTCCGGCCAGAACTCCGAGCACTCCATCGTATCGGCCACCAAACGGCACCGTGTCCAGATGAGATCCGATCACGATCGGGGGCAAATTCTCGATTCCTTCGCGTCGACCAATCACGTTGCCGAAATCATCCACCCGCACAGTGAGCCCGGATTCCTCGAACCAGATGCGCAGCGTGTCACGGGCCTGCTTATCGGAATCGGTGAGGGCGAGTCGATGCACACCTCCGTTGGGTGTTGCGCCGAACTGCCACATCTCTTGGAGTGATTGCATAAGACGATCGATGGAAATGCTCACCTAAACCTGTCCTCCGGATCCACAATGCTGTCTATCACCATCTTCGCATGTCATGATGGGAGTGAGCGCAAATGAAAGGGGACCAGCATGCCAGAAATACCTGCCCGGTGGACCAAAGCGACGGTGTATGCCGATATGTGGGTGGATCCGGAAGATGATCCCCGCAATACCGATGGCACCAGCCCGGATGGCGAGTTGGAAACGTATCGCGATTATCTGCATTCCTATCGCCAAACCATTCTCATGAAATGTGCGGATCTCACGCCACAGCAGCTCGCCATGCGATCGGTTCCACCTTCTGATCTTTCGCTGCTCGGATTGCTGCGGCACCTGGCAGAAGTCGAACGGGACTGGCGAGATTGGATCATTGATGGTGAGGCAGAACCACATATCTACGGCGGTCCCGATGCCGATTTCGATGATGTTCGCGGCGATGCAGCCCAGGTGACTGAGGCACTGCAGAATCTGGAGTACCAGCAGGCCAAGACGGACGAATTGCTGGAGAGTTTCACGGATCTTGGCAAGCGCGTTGGCGAATCTGGTATCGCTGTGCGGGAAATCCACGTTCATCGCATCGAGGAATATGCGCGGCACGCTGGCCATGCCGATCTGCTGCGGGAATGTATCGATGGTCGGGTAGGGCAGTAGGAATTCCGGATAGTCCGTGATATTCTGCAACCCAGTAACGTTTGCGCGCAGGCGCTTGATCGAGAGGGGTGTTTTTCATGATTGTGATTGATGCTACCCCGTGCCCATTTTTCGTACTTGATCAAGGAAACACTGAATGCCTGCAAACACGTTGCACAACTGGGGCGCTACTGAGCGCGTTCTAACCGAATCCTCCTCACATCCAAATCTCAATCTTGCCCGCGTTATCACACAGGAGCGCGGTCAATACACCGTTGTCACTGAAAGTGGCGAGCGATCCGCTGTGGTCTCGGGCAAATTGCTCTACAACACGGAAGATATCACCGCCCTCCCCGGAGTCGGCGATTGGGTGATGGTTGCTGGAGACGATGACCTCTGTGTGATTCAGGAGATTCTCTCTCGCACCAGCATCATTGTTCGCAAGGCGGCTGGACCCACCAAGCAGGGGCAGCTCATTGCCACGAATGTCGATGTGGTGTTCATCTGCATGGCACTGAACGAGGATTTCAATCTCCGTCGCCTGGAGCGCTACCTCGCACTGGTGTGGGATAGCGGTGCCAAACCTGTGGTGGTGCTTACCAAAGCGGATTTGGCAGAGGATTTGGACGCCCAACTGCAGGACGTCGCCGGCGTCGCGATCGGTGTCGATGTGCTCGTCACCGCCGCGCTGGAGAAGCAGGGCATGGAAGCGGTGTCGCCGTTCATCGATGATCAGCGCACCATCGCCTTCATCGGCTCGTCTGGTGTCGGCAAGTCGACTCTGGTGAATACGCTCGTTGGTGAAGAGATTCTGCGCACCAGCGGACTTCGTAATGACGGTCAGGGGCGACACACCACCACCCATCGCGAGGCGATTCTGCTTCCCGGCGGGGGGATTCTCATCGATACACCCGGCATGCGCGAACTCGGGCTGGAATCGGCGGATATCGACCGCACCTTCAGCGATATCGAGGAGCTGGCTGCGCAATGCAGATTCAGCGATTGCAGTCATCAAAGCGAGCCGGGCTGCGCCGTTCAGGCTGCTGTGGAATCCGGCGAGCTCGATGGACGTCGACTGGCGAGCTACTTCAAGCTGAGTGCCGAGGTGGACTACACCGGGAAGAACAGTCGACAAATCGCCGACGAGAAGGTTAATCGCATCTTTGGCGGCAAGGCTGGCCAAAAGGCTGCTAGGCGGGAATTCAAACAGCGCGAGAAGAATCGGTTTGGCAACTAGATTCCACTGGAGCACGAATGCGTAACCATCTGGTGAACCGGTCTCCACACGGTGGCCATGAATTTGCTGTTGGGGGAAGGGTTGAAGTCCGAAAAAGAGAGAAGAAACAGCAGATGAACATCCGTTCAATCTCTATTGATAGCGACTACCAACTTCGATCCAGTATCCGGTTCCTCGAAGGCTTTACCCCCGCGGCATACGAGAGCGAGCGTCCATCCGAACTGACGCTCGCGTTCCCTTCCGACGGTGCTTTTCTCCTCGTCGCCGTGCGGGTACGTCAAGAGGGAACTGAGCTGAAAATCGAGATCGCGGGAGAGGCTGACCCGGATGCAGTGGTGAAGCAGGTAGAACGGATTCTTTCGCTGGATCACGATGCGAGCGGCTACCGTGAGGTGATCATTGGGGATCCGGCATTGGCCGCGATCGCGCAAAAGGTGGGTTTGATCCGTCCTGTGCTCTTTCCCTCGCCATACGAGGCTGCCGCGTGGGTCATCATCGGTAATCGGATCCGTATGACTCAGGCCGGCAAACTCAAGCAGCAAATGGCGCAACAGCTCGGCGATGCCATCGATATTGGAGGCGATTCGATTTCGGCGTTCCCTCCGCCTTCCAGATTGCTCGAAATCCATGAGATGAAAGGCCTCACTTCCCGAAAAATCGACTATCTCCATCAGGTTGCCGCCGCCGCTCTCGAGGGAGATCTGGATCCAGATTTGCTAGCTGGCATGCCATTCGATCAAGCCTTTGAACATGTGCAGCGTATTGAGGGAATCGGTCCGTTTGGGGCCGAACTCATTCTCATTCGAGGTCTGGGGAGTATTGATCAGGCTCCGACTCATGAATCCCGATTGCGCAAAGCCGTCGAGCTTGCATACCAGCGGGAGATCGCTTCGGATGAGGAGCTTCACGCCATCACGGAAGGCTGGAGTCCGTTCCGATCCTGGGTTTCAGTACTGTTGAGAACCAATCTGGAGATGGCGAATGATGAGTCCGGTGGCGGATCCGACCTGTGATTTTGGGATCAGCTGGGACTAGCGAAATGTTCCCGACATCTCCCTGAATCTGTGCAGTTATCTTCTGTGTATCGGAGGTTGAAAATACGTGCCGAAATTCCGTGGTTATGGTAACCTCTTTCGCAGTTGACAGTACATGCATCAATATCAGTTGTGGCGGACATTTGTCTCTTCTGGAGGTGACTATTATGTCATCGGCACCGCTCTCGAATTCGTTCTTCGAATCCACGTTGGCGTACGAGCGGTTTATGGGACGTTACTCCCGCCCCTTGGCCACGGAATTCGTGCGCACTGTGCCCCTAAGCAAAGGGACACAGGTTTTAGATCTGGGCTGTGGTCCCGGAGCATTGACCAGGGAGCTGGTTGCCGCGGTCGGAGCGGAAAATGTTTCCGCGATCGATCCTTCGCCTCCATTTCTGGTGTACTGCCAACAGCAGTTTCCCGGTATCACCGCGCGAGTGGCGCAGGCGGAATCGATTCCGTTTGCGGATCATCAGTTCGATGCCGTGCTTTCGCAACTGGTGATTCAGTTCATCCAGGATATATCGGCAGCGAGTCGGGAAATTCTGCGGGTTATCAAGCCAGGCGGTTGGTTTGCCGCTTGTACCTGGGATCGGCCCCGCATGGAGAAGATCAGCCTATTGCCGCGGGCGGCGAATGCCATTGGCCTTCAGATGCCGGAGACTGTCGCACTGATGTTTGATGAGGCCGGTTCCGTTTCCAACTGGCTGGAATCGGTCGGACTCACTGATATCGCGGAATCCACTCTCAACGTGAGTTCAACCTATACGAACTTCGATGAGCTTTGGGAAACATATCTGCTTGCTGTTGGTCCGATGGGGCCGTGGACGCTTGCCCAATCCGATGAAAACTTGCAGGCGATTCGCGAATCCATGTTCCAGCTGCTGGAGGAACCCGCGGGGGAAATCACCCTCAACGCCGAGGCACGTGTGGCCGTAGGTCGCGTTCCTTCGTGATTCGATCGTGAGAGGCGGGGAAAAAAGGTATGACCGGTGGAGCTTAGCTCAACACCGGTCAACCAGTTGGGGAGGAGAGTGTCGAAGGTGGTTGTCGGTTCCTTCAACACTCGAAGTATCGCTAGTCAGCATGAACATTGGCTGAGATCAACCTGATGGAATCCTGAAATCTGGGCCCAGAATTCCCCGGAATTTGTTCGGATTCCGAACGGATAGGACGTGGGATATTTGATCTTCGTTGCCGAGGAACAACCACGCTGCGTCCAGTTCGCCGTCAGCATGAACCAGCAAACCTGCCTGGCCGTTGAGTTCCACGCTTTCCAGCCGCCATTTGTCTGCTGATTTGATCACCAGAGATGTCAAACCTCGACCAACCTTGTCGGCGCCAAGTACCGGACGAGCCGTGGCGGGTTTCACGCCACCACCATCGCCGATCCAGGTGGCATCTTCCATAAGTAGGGAAGTGACCAAAGCGGTATCACCCGATTGCATGGCGTTGAGAAACCGCTCTACCAGCACCGCTGGAGCAGGCTGCAGCTCGCGACCTTGCTCGCCTTTGAGTCGCGATCCTGCACGTCGGAACAGTTGCCGACAATTTTCCTCTGTTCTATCCACCATTTCGCCGATCTCGGCGAACGAAAGTTCCAGAGATGTTCGCAGGACCCACA
>JAFAEA010000179.1 GCA_023424355.1 Chloroflexota bacterium
GAAAGCTTGCCGCAGTCGCTATCTGTTGAGTGGTCTGAGCCTGTCGAAATCGGCTCTGTGCAGCTCACCTTCGATTCCCAACTCAGTGGATGGATCTGGGAAGGCGCGTTCCCCATGATTCCTCGCCAGTATCAGGTTGAAGGTCGATTGGGGGATGGCAGCTGGAAGGTGTTGGTCGATCAGACTGGCAATTACCTCCGCCGCCGCGAACACCGTTTCGAATCTCAAACCGTGTCTGCTTTGCGTATTTCCATTCTCGAGACTCATGGAGGGCACACCGCGCGCATTGTCGAAGTCCGGGCGTACCCAACAGGAGCAGGAAAGGAGGTGTTGCCGTAACGGATCCGAATCATCGAGGACATCAAGTCGTACATGAAACAGGAGTCAATGCAATGAGTCATTTCAGCACCAAATCCTTTAATCGACGCAAGGCCATCGGTGGCGCACTCGGAGGAGCAGCCGCGATCGCCGCTGCGAAATCGCAGACCTTCGCCGCTCCACTGCTCAATCTTCAGGAAGCTGTAACTCTGGAAGTGTGGGGTGGTGTTCCGCCGGAAAATGGCCCGCAGGCATTGATCGATGCCTTTATGGAAGCCAACCCGGGCATCACGATTAACTACACCCGCTATGTGAACGACGACACTGGCAACACACAACTCGATACCGCACTCCAGGGTGGTACGCAAATCGATGCGTTCTTCACCTATCAGGTATCACGTCTGGCGCAGCGCATTCGCGCCGGCGCATCGCTTGATCTCACTTCATTTATTGAGGGAGATTCCGACGTCTCTGCCTGGGTGAATGAAACCGAGGGTATCTACACCCATGAAGAGGGTGTGTATCACTCGCTCCCGACCACGCAGGAAATGCAGTTCATGTTCCTGAACAAGCGCGTTTTCGATGATGCCGGTGTTGCGATCCCCACCGCCGGATGGACCATGGACGAGTTTCTCGAGTTGGCCACCCAGTTCTCCGATGGCATGAGTTTCGGAGCCTACGCACCTCCCAGCACTGGCTCGCTCACCATTGGTCAAAACGCCTGGTACAACGAGGACGGCACCGCCAGCAACTTTGGCGATCCGGCCTTCGCCGAATCCTATGGTCGACATCGCGAGATGATCGACAACGGCTCCGCCTTCCCGTGGACCGATGTGATTGCCCAGAATCTGCGCGCGTACGCCCAGACTCCGTTCCTCACGGAGCAGGTTTCCATGTGGGTGAACTCCCCGTGGTCGCTGCGCTATGTGAACGACAAGGAGCAGTACCCGCACGATTTCGTCACCACCTTCGCGCCGCTGCCATCCTTTGCCGAAGGCCAGTTCAACAATCAGGGAATCAACAACTGGGTGCTTGGCGGTGCCAAAACGGAGCATCCGGAAGAGGTGTGGCAGTTCATTCGCTACTGGCTGACAGATGGATCCTCCTATCTGCTTCCAGGTGGAAAGATTCCGGCACTGATGACGCTTGAGCAATCCGAGGTTGTTGATGGACTCCTCGGACCGGATGCGGATGAGCTCTACGACAAGGCCGCCTTTGAGGCGGCGGTGTTTGATCCGGAGATCAAGTACTTCACCGATAGCATCACCACCGGCGCTGCCGAAATTCTGACCATGCTTACCGGCCAGGAGGATCGGTTCCTGATTGGTGAAATCGAACTGGATGAGTTCATCACCACCATCACTGAGGAAGCCGATAGCATCATCGCCGGCGCACTCTAGCACCAAATAATCGGGAGGGTTTTCGCGAATGATCAGTGGGCACGAGGCGCAACCCGGAGCCGAAATTCAGGTTCCTGCAGGCAATAAATCGGTATGGCGCAAGAAGATGACGCCATACCTGTTTATTGCCCCAAATCTGATTGGCTTTGCAGCGTTCACGCTGCTGCCCCTGATCTTTGCGTTGCTGGTTTCGTTTGCCAACTGGGATGTCGTTTCCGGGCTTGGTGGCATCGAATGGGTTGGCTTCGCCAACTTCATCGATGCCATCAACGACGGCGCATTCTGGAAAGCGATGGGAATCACGGCCATCTACGTAGTCGGTAGCGTCCCCATCACCGTTGGCTTGGGGATGCTACTGGCGATTGGACTGAACGGCCCGACTCCCGGTCGAGGTGTTTTGCGGCTTATCTTCTTCATCCCGTACATCGTGAATGCGGTGGCGATTTCGGCGACGTGGATTCTTCTTTATCACCCGAGATACGGTCCGATCAACGCCGCCCTGCGTTGGCTGGGCATCGAGGATCCCCCGCTGTGGCTCGCATCATCGGATTGGGCACTGCCGGCGCTCATCATCATGGCGATTTGGGCCGGTGTTGGCTACAACGCCATCATCTACCTCGCCGCATTGCAATCGTTGCCGGAAGATCTATATGAGGCTGCCGAGCTGGATGGTGCCAGTGCCCTCAAGAAGTTCTTCACCATAACCTTCCCGCTGCTCACGCCAACCACATTCTTCCTGATGGTGACCGGTTTCATCGGTTCATCGCAATCGTGGGGAATGATCAACCTCATGACCCGTGGTGGCCCGGGAACATCCACAACTGTGGCGTCCTATTACATCTATCAAAACGCCTTTCAGTTCTATCGCTTCGGTTACGCTGCGGCACTCTCCTGGATCATGTTCGCGTTGGTGCTGCTTCTCACGCTTGGGTTCTGGGTTTACCAGCGACGCGCCGTGTTTTACGACAACTAGGAGGGAGACTCTATGGAAACAACCATCTCTCCTGTTCAGGAGTCGCCAAAGCGCTCTCGTCGTAAGAAGATCGCCTTCAGATGGATCTTCTGGATCGCGGTTCTGTGGCTTATCGCCCTAATCTTCGTGTTTCCGTTCTATTGGATGGTGATTTCATCATTCAAGCGGGATATCGATGTCTTCCGATTGCCGATCGCCTGGTGGCCCGATCCAGGATCAACCTTGAGTTATGAGCGGGTATGGAATGGCGCCTACCCAATCGGAAAGTTCATGCTCAATTCCATCATCGTGGCAATTTCGCGTGTGGGCGGCGAGGTGCTCACGGCATCACTGGCGGCCTATGCATTTGCCCGAATGGAGTTCCGGTTCAAGAACACCATTTTCCTGTTGTATCTGGCAACCATGATCATTCCGCATCAGATGCTGTTGGTACCGAGGTTCATTCTGTATCAGCAAATCGGCATCCACGATACGTTGTGGGCGCTGATTCTCCCAGGCATGTTCACCGTGTTTGGCACATTCCTGCTGCGACAGTTCTTTCTCGGAATCCCGTTGGATCTCACCGATGCAGCCAAGTTGGACGGAGCCAGCGAGCTCCAGTGCTATTGGCAGATCGTGATGCCACTGGCCAAGCCGGCTATCGCATCGCTCATGATCCTCGCATTTGTGTGGAGTTGGAATGATTACGAAACTCCGCTGGTAATGCTCACCAGCGAATCGAAATTCACCATCCCCATCGGTCTCACCCGGTATATGGATGAGGGCGGAGGTATGAGTCCCTCGCTGGCGATGGCAGGGGCGGTATCCAGCATTGTGCCGGTGATGGTGGTGTTCCTGTTGTTGCAACGGCAGTTTATCCAGGCGCTTACCCGGTCGGGTCTCAAGGGATAATCCCTTCTATATAAAGGAATGAATAGCAAATGACGCACACACAGGTTAGTGGGGTGTTCCCACACCTCACGGTTAAGGCAGATGCGGCTCCGAAAAGTAGCGAGACTGGAATTGGCGCAGTCATGGCCTGGGCAGGCAAGCTGTGGATGGTCTCATACGTAGCGCATACCGCGACTTCGGGATCGGGCACGGGCCTTTTTTCGGTCGATAGCGATATGCAGCTCCACAAACACCCGGAGAGCGTGGTTGGCACCTATGCCAATCGCATGATCCACAAGGAATCGCATCAGCTGCTGATTGGCCCACACATCATCGATGTTGAAGGCAATGTGTCCACCGCCAGCGGACTGGTGGTCCATCGCCTCGCAGCGGTAATGGAGCATCAGGAGGATCCGGAGAACAAGGCGCTGTACCTCACCATGGAGGGACTGCTGCTGGAACTCGATCTGCAGACGCTGGAGGTCTCCGAGCTCTTCAATCTGCTCGAGGAGCTCGATGTCGCCGGCGATGCGTACTCGCATTTCAAGGCGGGTTACGCCAATAATGGCAAGATCTTTGTCACCAACAATACCTATGATGAGCGAGATTTCAGCACCGATAAGCAGGATGGCCGCCTCGCGATGTACGATGGCAACTCCTGGCAGATCATCGATAAGAATCCGTATGTGGAAGTGACTGGTCGACGCGGTGCGCTGAGCGATGCCGTGTTCGCCACCGGGTGGGACCGCGCCTCAGCCAAGCTCATGGTGCTGGTGAACGACGAATGGACCACCTATCGCCTGCCGAAGGCGAGCCATACCTTCGACCATATGTTCACCACCGAGTGGCCACGCATTCGTGAAGTGGAGACCGAGCGGTTCCTGATGGATGCCCATTTCATGTTCTATGAACTGGCACCGATGGCATACGAAGGCAAGGTCTGGGGCGTGCGTCCGATTTCCACTCACTTGCGGATGATCCCGGATTTCTGCTCGTGGCAGGGGATGTTGGTTCTGGCCGGGAACCAGACCACACCGATCTTCAATGAAAACATTTGGGCCGGAGAACCACAGAGCAACCTCTGGTTCGGCAAGACAGACGATCTGTGGAACTTCGGCAAACCCGCTGGCTGGGGAGGACCGTGGTTCCGCGATCTCGCCAGGGGAGGTGTGCCTTCGGACCCGTACCTGATGACCGGGTTCGATCACAAGGTGTTGCACATGAGCCACACTGCCGACAAACCGATCCGGTTTGATGTCGAGATCGATTTCGTCGGCACCCAGGAATGGGTTAATTACGGATCATTCGAAGCGGGGGCGCAAGGCTACACACATCACGTGTTCCCGGACGGGTTCTCTGCCCATTGGGTTCGGGTAACCGCCAGCGATGACTGCATCGCGAATGTGCAGTTCATATACACCTAGGTTGCGCATGCGCAGGTATGATTTCTCCATACATACCCGCGCGATAAATTAACGAGGTGTAGCAATCCATGAAAACTGCGGTGATGACGGGCATCGGCCAGATCGAGTTCGAGGAACGACCCGCTCCCACACCCGGCCCGCACGATGTGCTGGTTAAGGTTGAGAATGTCGGAATCTGTGGCAGCGATTTGCATTACTTCGAAACTGGCCGCATTGGCGATTTCGTGGTCGAGCCTCCCTTTGTGCTTGGCCACGAAGTGGCCGGCACGATCATCGAAGTAGGGGAGTCGGTTAACTCGCTGGCTGTTGGTGATCGCGTCGCGCTCGAGCCGAATATTACCTGTGGACACTGCGAGCACTGTCGATCCGGTCACTACAATCTCTGCCCGGAAGTCGAGTTCTTCGCGACGCCTCCGATCGATGGCACTTTCCAGGAGTTTGTCACCCATCCCCCCAACCTGTGCTTCAAACTGCCGGATTCGATGAGCACACTGGAGGGCGCTCTCATCGAGCCGCTCGCAGTCGGATTCCACGCGGCCGCGCAGGGCGGGGCGAAAATGGGGCAGACTGCCGTCGTATTCGGCTCGGGCTGCATCGGATTGGTCAGCATGATGGCGCTCAATGCCATTGGATTGCG
>JAFAEA010000197.1 GCA_023424355.1 Chloroflexota bacterium
CCATCAGTTCCGGTGAGGCCGATCGCCGTCAGCTCGCTCGATGGATGGCCGTAGAACGCGGCTGAAATCGGGGCGAGATCGCGACGGGTGTTCTCAACAACAATCGCCGGATGATCAACACCGGCAGGCACTTCCTCGACGAGAATCGCGGCTGCGCCACGCTCGATCGCCTGCGGGATGTACTTATGGCCGTCGAAATCGCTGCCGCGGAGGGCGGCGAAGAGATCGCCTGGCTGCACATCGCGAGAATCGATGGTGATGCCGGTTATTTCGGCTTCATTGATTAATTTTGCACCAGGAATGACCGAAGCAAGGGTACTCAGCGAAGCGCGACGTGGATTCACCTGCGGACGTGTGGCCATGATTACTCCTGAATCACGCCGAGCTTCCGCGCCAGCCACGGCAGGCCCGGGATGTATTGGCGTTCCAGTGTTTCCGGCAGAGTGACGATGCTGCCACCGAACCCGGTTTTGAACCGGAAGATACCGCGCCAGTCATCGCCCTTGGTGCCAGCGATGGATGATTTATCGTCGCTGGTGACCGATTCCGGGTCCTGCTTCGGGATGCCCCAGAGATCGTAATGGTCGCAACCGCGATCACGCGCCCATTTCATAGCCTCGAACTGCAGCAGGAACGCCGCACCGTGACCACGATGGACGGTGCTGGAGGCGCCATACATGTAGGTTGCAGTTTCGCCAAAGGCGGCGGCGATGACTACCGCACACAGATTCCCCTCGAAGCTGGCGAAGACGAAAAAGGCATCGTCGCCGAAAACATCAAGGAAATCATCGTAATACTCGCGGGAATGCACATCGAACTCGTTGCGGTTCGCGGTATCGGAAAGCAAGGTGTAGAAGTCATCGATGGCGGATTGATCACGCGCATCCTTCACCACCACTTCCACACCACGGCGCATGGCCAAACGGACGCTATAGCGCGTTTTCTGGTGCATATGCTTCAGCATCACATCATCCGCATCCAGCGGCAGAATCACTGTGCGACCGGGCTGGTTGTGTTCTGGTCCGGGTTTGAGGCCCTTGCCATTTAGTGCCGGGGTGGAGAACAGCTCATCGTTCGGCTCGAAGATGATGTTCATGGCGCGGTGCTTTCGGGCGACTCTATCGATCTCCCTCTTCAGCACCGGCCAGATTGCATCGCCATCGCCCACCAGCAGTGGACCGCGTGGGCAGTAGCCCACGCTGATGGGTCCACGAGAACGAAAGAGCACCTGGGCAAAGCCTTCACCGGCATCGGTTTTGACGTGGATTCGTTCAGGCTGCCAATCGAAGCGAGATTTGAACTCTCCCCACTTCCAACTCTGCAAGAGATGCCCGCCATGTTCGCGGAGTGCTGAATCCCAGCCATCGGCATTGGTGGTAATGGGTTGTGCGGCCTGCAATGGAACGTCTCCCGGGTGAATTAGTAATCTTCTTCGTCTTCGAGCAAGCCGATTTCTTCGAACATCTCGTTCATTTCGGTGATGTACTGAATGGCACCATCGATGATCTCGATATCGTCATCGCTTGCGTTTTCGCGCAACTGCGTCAGTGAACGCAGCGCGGTATCCGATCCCACATTCGCCAGCGCCAGGTACGCGGCTTCGCGCACGGCGGGTTCGGTATCGGTGCGGCCGACCATGGTGAGCATCGGCACAACGGCCTCATCATCGCTCATGCCCATGGCAGCAGCGGCAGCCTCGCGGGAATCGACATCGCTACTCTGCAACTGTCGTTCCAGGAAGCGTGTGAAGCGGCCAGCACCATACACCGCCATGGCACGCATGGCTCCCAACTGGAGCGTATCGTCGCCAGAATCGACGAACGATTCGATGAGGGCATCGACATCGTCGTCCATGTTGTTGTGGCTGTAGGCGTGCAGGGCGGCTGCTCGCAGGGCCACCGGCCAGGATTCATCGACCGACCACTTCTTGAGCAGCATCAGGCGCTCGAGATCCTTGCGATCGTTGATCAGGCCGGCATCCAGCCCCACGATGTGGGGAGCCAGCGAATCGAGCGCTGCCTCCCGCACATCTTCGTTCTCATCATTTTCGGCAGCTTCGGTGAGTGCCCGGATCAGTTCCGGCACTTCGCTCAAAGCCGCTCCGGTCGCCGCGTTGAGGCGGACATCGACAGCAGAATCCTCCAGAATGGTCGCGAAGAAGCGACCGAAATCTGCGAAGACATGCTCACGAGCCACCATGAGGGCGACTTCGGCGATGGTGACACGCTTCTCTTCCGAGATGGTGTTCCACACGGCGCGCAACTGGTGGATTTGCTTGCGCGTGATGTTGCTAAAGCCCAGCAAATCCTGCGGTGCAAGTGCTTCACCCTGAATCGCCTCGAGAGATTCCTCGAAGGTCACCTGGGGCGTGTCCATCTCGTAGTTGTCGATATCGACATCATCATCGAGTGGTTCTTCATCCACCATGTTGTACCAATCGACGTTTGGATCCTCGCCGTTAGTTCCCTGCGGCATAGGTGTATCCACTGGAATCGTCGCCGGTGATATCGCTGTGCAGCTCAAGCTCGCTGCGCAGCAGGGCTTCGCTTACCGGTCGCTCGATGTTGACGGCAGCCATCAGATCATCGAAGGATGCGAGGTAGCCACCATTGCCATCATCCATACCAACGCGCTCGAAAGTCACTTCCACCACGGTGGAGAGCTTACGTCGTTCGCGGTCGCTCATCGGCTTCACGCCGGCAAGTGCCGGGAATCGGTCTTCGTTGAGCAGCCAGGCATCATCCACACCGCACGCATAGGTGGTTGGGCGGAAGTGGTAGCGAGGTCGCTTCTCTTCGATCTCCAGCAGGCGATCGCTCTGCTCATCGCCGGTGATGTACTCCACCTTGTAGTGGCCATCGTTCTCGGTGGCGCTGATGGAGATGACTGCACCAGGAACGAGCGAATCGAAGTAGAGATCATCGAGACCCAGCAGGAAACCGCCACGGGTTGGCGTGGGGTATCGCAGCTCCACCAGGTAGGTGGTGTACAGCTGCGGAATCTCGAAGGTGAACACCGCACTGCGCTGATCCGGCAGCATTGGGGCCGGCAGCAGCTTCTGCATATCGTTATCGTACGGCAGAAGACCGAGGTTCCACTCGTAAAAGCTCACGGTGTGATCCACCGAGCTCACCGAGCGATGCTCCACGGTTTCCGGATCCACACCATCGGTGAGGAAGCGGTAATCGGAGCCGATATCGTTCGGCTTGCGCAGGGTGGTACCCAGCGGCGGCAGATCGGAAACACCCCAGAATCGCTGACCGGCGGTACCAACAAACTCGAAATCGCGCTCGCGGCCAAGCCAGTAGTTCAGGCCAAACACGGTGTTGGCGAACTCGGCATTACCCGGGCGTACACGCAGCACATCCTCAACGATCATTTCGTCGGTGAGTGGCTGCTCTTGCTCTTCGATGTAGGCGCGGATATCGCGGATGTTACCGCGGCTGAGGCGATGAGCCCGATCCGTGGTCATCCAGCGACCACCGAAGGAGGCCACGTGCGAGTGATGGGCGAACTGGCGCTCGAGAGCGGCAGCGATATCCTCGTCGGATTCGCCAGAGAAGTCAGTTGGTTCGCCCAGCGGACGTGCCGGGGTTGGTGTGCTGATGACTTCCTCGAACACCGGGATTTCCGGTCGTGTTTCCTGGACCGGTTCGGTTGCGACTGGCTCAGCCTCGGCCTGCTCGGCAGCGATGGCTTCCTCGTCTTCAACCTCCACGGCGGGCTCTACCACTTCCTCGATCACCGGCTCGGCGGCGGCTTCTTCCACCACTGGCTCGGGATCGATCACATCGGCGACGGCAGCCTCGGCAGCCGGCTCGGTGGCGACGATTTCCTCATCGGCCGGTTCGGCGAATCCGAAGTCGTCGTCCTCCTCTTCCTCGTCTTCAGGAAGCAGGGTTTCGCCAACGTAGGTGGCCCAGGCATCGTTGGTGCGCACAACTTCGCGCACTGGTCGCGGGCGTGGAGCCGGCTTCGGCTCCGGGGTCATGAGGCGCTGCTTGAGTGTGTGCAGGTTTGGCACCTCAATGTTGAGGGGAGCGCGGCCAACGCGGGTGGTGACGATGGAATCCTCACCTTCCTCATTGGTTTCGATGGCGAACACTTCGGCGTTCTGCTCCACCACATCGGCCAGCACCTTCTCGGTAACACCGAGGTGCTCGGCCATGGCGGCGACAGGCACGCGGATGATGGCATCGTCGCTCATGAAGGAACCGCGGGCGCGCATGATATTGAAGGCGCTGGCGGCGGTATCCTTGATCTTCTTTGTTCCATTAAATGCGAGAACCAGCTCGCCGGTTTCGGATGACATCGTCATTACTCCTGCAGGTGTTAGGCCTTGCGGTTCTTCAGTGCCGCCACGAGCTCATCGGTGGTCATGGGGCCCTCTGCTTCGCGCAGGAGGTTGAGCAAGAAGGCGATATCCGCCTCATTCAATTGCAATAGCTCGTTTGCATTAGCCATTCCTGGCGTACTCCTTTAGCGTGGGAATCAGGTTGCTGCTTGTGGGCACAACAACAGCACGTGTCAAAAGAGGACACGTAGCAACACC
>JAFAEA010000208.1 GCA_023424355.1 Chloroflexota bacterium
ACGCGTCTCCCCTCGCCGTATTTCTTGCGGGTGTACTTGAAGTAGCTGGTCTGGATGATGACTGAGAGGTTCTCCGCGACAAACACACCGCCGACCACAACCAGCAACAACCACTGACCGGTCATGAACGCAGCCACGGCTAATGCCGAGCCAAGGGCGAGCGCTCCGGCATCTCCCATGATCACCTGCGCCGGGTTGGCGTTGAACCAGAGGAAGCCCATGAGCGCACCAACCATGGTGAAGCAGAAGGTCACAACACCAAGCTGCCCCTGCAGGTACGCGATGATGCCATATGAAACAAAGGCAATCGCACTTAATCCCGCAGCCAAGGTGTCCAGCCCATCCGCAAGATTAACGGCGTTGCTCATCGCCACAATCGCGAAGATCGCAATGGGGATATACAGCCAACCGATGTTATATCGGCCCACAAACGGGATGTAGATGTGCGTGAGTCCAAGCCCCCACGGGTCCGGCAAATGCATGATGAAGGCAGCGATTGCGGCCACAACGGTCTGCACAATGAGCTTGTAGCGTCCGGCGAGACCATCTTCCTGCCCGGCCTTGTTTACCGAGCCCACAAGCGTGGTCATATCGTCGACCGCGCCGAGGATTGAGGTGCTCACCAACACAAAAACCGGGAGCAACATCGAGAGGCGACCATACAGGTTGAAGCACACCGTGAGTAGAACCACAGTGACGATAATCATGATGCCGCCGATGGTGGGAGTACCCACCTTGGAACTGTGGGTATCGCCGAGTTCCAGGCGAATGCGCTTGCCGATGTTGTGCTGTCGAAGCCAGGTGATATATGGGCGACCAATGATGATGGTGATGATGAAAGCGAGCGCAGCGAGGGCCAGTGATACGGCCATGTTCTCGCCAGCGTCTTTGGGCATGATCGATGTTTGTGCAAGAACCAGAGGCATCATGCGGTGACACCTCCGCTCAGTTCATCCCGTAGTGCCTGCACAATGGTCTCCATTTCGAGACCTCGGGCCCCCTTGAGCAGCACCATATCGCCTTCACCAAGTTCGTTTTGCAGGTATTCGGTGATTTCTTCGCGCTGATGTGGAGCAAATCGCACAACAGTCAGTGATTTGCCCAGCGATTCAGCCGATTCCTTGGCGGAAGCGATCGTGATGTCAGTGAGTTCACCAAAGGTCACCAGCATATCCACCACTTCGCCGGCTCGTCCGCCGACGATGCGATGTCCATCCTCGGCATGCGAGCCAAGTTCTCGCATTTCGCCGAGCACAGCGATACGTCGTTTTGCCGGTAGTTCCTTGAGCAGATTTAGTGCAGCCACCACCGATGGCGTACTGGCGTTGTATGTATCGTCAATCAGCTTGCTACCACGCGGACCTTCAACCAGAAGCAACCGGACCTGCGTACTTTCATCCTGCAGGCCCTCCTGCATCTCGGCGACATCCATGCCGAATCCGTGGCCAACGGCAAGTGCAACAACGGCAATGTACACACCGGGGCTGCCAACGAACGGCACAGAGATGAACCGCTCCTTGTCGTTGATATTGACCCAGAAATTGATGCCCTTGAGGCCTTCGGATTGCACATCATGCGCAAACACTTCCGCAGGTCCATCAAGTCCGTAGGTCACCACACGAGCCTTGGCTCTGGTGCTCATGGCACGTACGCGAGCATCATCGTGGTTCAGTACCACCAAACCGTCTTCCGGAATTGCTTCGACCAATTCGGCTTTGGTGAGGGCGATATTTTCGATGGTGCCCATGCGCTCCAGATGGACCGGGTGGATATTCGTGACCACACCAACATCCGGTCGGGCGATTTCTGCCAGCAAGGTGAGTTCGCCAAAGGCGTAGGCGCCACCCATCTCCAGCACGATGATCTCGGCATCGTCCGGGCAATCCAGCAAGCTCAGAGGAAGGCCGACTTCATTATTGAAGTTGCCGGGACTGCGAAAGACCTTGAAACGCTGGCTCAGCACTGCCGCGATGGATTCCTTCGCACTCGTTTTGCCGATGCTACCGGTGATACCGATGACCTTGGCATTGAGGCGCTTGCGCTGCCAGGCTGCCCATCTTTGCAGGGCCTTGCCAGGATCATCCACCTTGATGAGAGGAATCTCGATATCAGGATGAGCATCGGCCCACTCGCGCGAAACGATTGCGGCAACGGCACCGTGTTCGATGGCGGATTGCACAAACTCGTGGCCATCGTGAGCCTCACCGCGGAGGGCAATGTACAGGCCACTCTTGCGGGGCATACGGCGCGAATCGCGTTCCAGCTCCAGTTCAATTTCGAGATCGGGAACGCTCCGGCTCAACTCCCCGCCGGTTGCCTCCAGAATCTGATTTAGGGTGTAGCGTTTCATCACGCTCCTCAGCGCGAGTCGATCAGGCGAGGCGCTCAGCCACGCGCATAATCGCGGATCGACTTCGGGTATTCGTATCTTGTTCGGCGGCTGACGGTTTGATCGGTTTTCCGATTCGCTTCAGCCTTGGTGAATGATGACATACACACACTGGTACGTCTGGCGGACAAATACAGGTAGCGCTTTCGCGCGCCATGAACTGCTTTACGATCCGATCTTCCAATGAATGGAAGCTAATCACTGCCAGCCTGCCACCAGGGGCGAGTGCCTCCATCGCGGCTTCCAGTACGGATTCCAGCGCCGCGAGTTCCTCGTTCACCGCAATTCGCAGGGCCTGAAACGTCTTCGTAGCCGGATGAATCGACTTTCCTCGTCGGCCGCCCACTGCATTCTCGATCACAGCGGCCAGATCCGACGTGGATTCAAACGGCTGTGTCGACCGCCTCTCCACGATTGTACGTGCAATGCGTCGGCTTTGTTTCTCTTCGCCAAATCGGAAGATGATATTCGCCAGCTCTTCGGCATCGGCGGTGTTGACGAGATCGGCTGCAGATACGCCTCTGGTGTTATCGAACCGCATATCCAGCGGCCCTTCAAACCGAAAAGCGAATCCGCGCTCTGCCTGATCCAGCTGGAACGATGACAAACCAAGGTCAAACAGCATGCCATCCAGCGGGGGAATTGCATTCTCGCCCACGATCTCGGCCATGTTTCTGAAGTTATCGTGTACCGGAATGATTCCGCGACCGATCTCAGTCGCCTTGAGCTCGTTCGCACGCTCAATGGCATCGGGATCGGCGTCAACTACATAGAGCGTGGCATCGCCATCAACTCGCGAGAGCAACTCGCGGCTATGTCCGCCGCCACCAAAGGTGCCATCCAGGTAGATGCCGCCCGGTTTTGGTTCCAGTGCATTAATCGCTTCGTGAAGCAGTACGGTGATGTGTGTCATTGGGGATCAATACCAGCGAGAAGCGCTCCACGGCCAACGGATTGGCCAGCGGTAACACCAACTGCTGCGACGGTGCCATCGTAGCGGGCGGTGATTTCGTTTTCCATTTTCATGGATTCCACCACGCAAATCACGTCGCCCGCCGAAACAGCCTGCCCGACTTCGACATCGACTCGAAGCACGGTGCCCTGACCTGGGCTGAGAATATCTCGATCACTCGTGGCAGACGCGTTGTTGCGTGCGGCGCGGCCGCGCTTCTTCCTTGCGGCCGGAGCCGACGTTGCGGCGAGACTCCCGGCACCAAAGATTTTCACATCGAAACGATGACCATCCACTTCAATCAACAAAGGCATCGGAGCATCGGGCTCGTCTTCTTCGCTTGTTGATTCAATCTCGGCAGGTTTGAGCCTGGAAACGATGTCATCCTGATGCTTTGCGAGGAACGAGGTGAACGTTTGGCCAGCGAGGAAGTCCTCGTTCGCCAGCACCTGTTGGTGGAACGGGATGGTACTGGGTGCGCCCACGATCTCGTAATCATCCAGACTACGCACCATCCGGGTGATCGCTTCGTCGCGATTTCGCCCCCAGGTCACAACCTTGGCGATGAGAGAGTCATATTTCTCGGAGATTGTGTCGCCACTCTGCACGGCGCTATCAACTCGCACACCAAATCCTGCTGGCGCGATCACACGGCTCAGCGTGTTTGGATGCGGACGGAAGTCATCGGCAGCATCCTCCGCATTAATGCGGCATTCGATACTCCAGCCGTTCGGCTCCAGGCGATCGCTTTCAATCTCGCTCGGCAACCCCTGTGCGGCCAGAAGCTGCTCGCGCACAATATCGAACCCGGTCACCATCTCAGTGACGGTGTGCTCCACCTGCACGCGAGTGTTTACTTCCATGAAATAGAAGGAGTCGTCTTCGTCCAACAGGTATTCGATAGTGCCGACATTCCAGTAATTCGAGGTTTTGGCAAGTTGGATCGAGGCGTCTTGCAAGCGCGTGCGGAGCTCGGGCGAGACTGCCGTCGATGGTGTCTCTTCGATCAGCTTCTGGTGCCTACGCTGAATGGAGCACTCGCGCTCCGGGAAGGCGATGGCACGTCCACTGGCATCGACAAAAACCTGGACCTCGATGTGGCGCGGATTGGCGATGTAGCGTTCGAGGAAGACATCCGGGTTGGCAAAATAGCGCTCGGCTTCGCCACTGGCACCATTGAAGGCGGATTCGAGTTCCAAGGCACTGTGCGCAACGCGGAATCCGCGACCACCGCCTCCGGCTGTCGCCTTCACGGCAATGGGATAGCCGATCTCCGCCGCGATTTTCTCAGCATCTGCTACGGAATTCACAGCATCCGGAGTACCGGGAACTGGAGAAACTCCAGCCTTTATTGCCACCTTGCGGGCAGAGATCTTGTCGCCAAGCTGCTCCATCGACTCGGCGGTGGGTCCGACGAATGTGATACCCGCTTCCTGTACAGCACGAACGAAGTTGGCATTCTCGGCGAGGAAACCGTAGCCGGGATGCACCGCATCCGCGCCCGCTTTTTTGGCGATCTCGATAATTTGGGGAATACGAAGGTAGGGCAAGCCATCGCCTTCGCCGATTCGGTACGCCTCGGTGGCGTATTGCACGTGACGGGCGTGTTCCTCACCATCGCCGTAGATGGCGACGGTAGCGATTCCCATTTCGTGGGCGGTTCGCATCACTCGCAGCGCGATTTCGCCGCGATTGGCCACCAGAATCTTGCCAACAGGATGCTTCATAGATGAAATCCAAGCCGATGATTTCGCCTTTGCAGGCACCATCCACCTATCCGCGAGTATTATTGATCGCGTGGTGGGAAAAGCTGCCTTTAGGTTAGCATTTTTCCTGATTCCCGCGCGTAGACAATCGTAGGAGAACTGGTGAACGAGGCCCGAGACCAACGCATTCCTGATGCTGAATCCAGCCAATGGGTGCGCTCCACGCTATCCGCGCGGAGACGGAGCCGGCGATTCGAGTTGATCGCGGCACTGATGATCTTCCTCATTGGTTTTGGGTTCTACCTTGCTGGCGTTGAGGAGCAGGGTTACCACGCCGATGAAAGCCGCTGGATCAATCGCGCGCATTACCTGACTGATCTCTCCGATCCGTTCGGCCCTACCTGGAACCATCAATATCTCTCCCGAGGACAACCGCCCATTGGCTCCTACTCCATCGGACTGGGACTTTTGATTCAGGGTCGGGATCTCGATACCAATCCGGCGTATGACTTCCGCCGAACTCGAGAGTGGAACGAGCAACATCAGACATTGCCCGATCACGCCGACTTGATGGCGGGTCGACGCTGGAACGCATTCCTCGGCGGCATCAGCCTGGCGGTGCTGTACGTGGTGGTGCGGAAGCTGGCAAATCCCATTGGGGGCATCGCCGCAGCCGTCTTTATGCTCGCGAATCCGCTGGAGATTTGGTACAACCGCATCGCCCTGGCCGACACAACGCTCACGCTTACCTTGGCTCTTCTTTATCTCGCGACCATTGCATTCATGCGAAAACCGCGCTGGTGGCTCGCAATTGCGATAGGTATCCTCATCGGACTGGGTGGCGGTAACAAGTTCACTCCGTTGGCGCTCAGCGTGCCTTTGGCAGGCATCGGCGGCCTGATTCTCATGCGCGGCTGGTGGTTCCGCTGGAAGAATAGGGATGTCAGCAGCACCAGCTTCTGGCGCCTGCCGGCGTTCACCGATATCAGCTGGATGCTCATCAGCACGCCATTCGTGGCGCTGGCAACCTTCGTGGCGACCTATCCGTATTTGTGGCCAGATCCAATCAACCGCACGTTGTACATGATTCGTTTCCGCCAGATGGAGATGGATAACCAGTACAACCTCAATCCGCACTTCCAAACGGATTCGCCGTGGCAGAGCCTGCAAATGACCTGGGATGTGCTCGGTA
>JAFAEA010000258.1 GCA_023424355.1 Chloroflexota bacterium
GAGTGGCGGCGTGTTCGTGACCATCGAGTCCGTGACCGCCAGCCTCGACACCCACAATCTCGACCTCGGTGTGCGGAATGAATTCGTAGAAAAGGCCCATGGCGTTTGATCCACCACCGACGCAGGCAACCACCATATCCGGTAGGCCACCGACCTGTTCCTCGAACTGCTGGCGGGCTTCCTGCCCGATGATCTTCTGGAAATCGCGCACAATCATCGGATACGGGTGCATACCGGCCACGGTGCCAAAGATGTAGAAGGTTTCATCGACATTGGTGACCCAGTCGCGGATTGCCTCATTGATCGCATCCTTGAGGGTCTTCGAGCCGCTCGTGACGGAGCGAACTTCGGCACCGAGCAAGCGCATGCGGAACACATTGAGGCTTTGGCGGTGGATATCAACCTCGCCCATGTATACGATGCAATCGAGCCCAAGCAGGGCGCAGGCAGTCGCGGTGGCGACTCCGTGCTGACCAGCCCCGGTTTCGGCAATGATGCGCTGCTTGCCCATGCGCTTGGCCAGGAGTGCCTGACCGATGGCGTTATTAATCTTGTGTGCACCGGTGTGCGCCAGATCCTCGCGCTTCAGGAAAATGCGTGGACCATTGCCCTCGCCCACGGTTTCGGCAAATCGCTTCGCCTCATAGAGCCCGGTCGGCCGGCCGATGTACTCCGATCGCAAGCGGTCGAGTTCGGCCCGAAATTCGGGGTCGTTCTGCGCTTCTTCATAGGCGGCGGTGAGCCCATTGATGGCGGGCATCAATGTTTCCGGCGCGAATTGTCCACCAAAGCGACCGTAGTAACCGTGAGAATCCGGCCGATTTTCGGTATTTTCAAAAACTCGTTGTTCAATCATTGCGTTTCCCCAATGGGTAATGCGTGACCTCTGTGCGTTGTCTCGGGAGTCGCCTCATTGCGATGAATCGATTGTACTCGCATTCCTGTGTTTGCCAGGCAAGATCGGCCGACAAACAGCTAATTCGTGTTGCTCAGTCCCGAATGGGGCGATTCCCCGACACAACTTCGGAACTGTTCGTGGCACAATTGCATCAGGAGACCAATGGCGAAGGGAGCGAGCGTGAACGTCGCAGTCTTTAGTTCCAAACTCTATGATCGCGCGGCGCTAGATGCTGCCAATACAGAGGGTGAACTGAAGTTCACCTATCTGGAACCGCGACTGATGGCCGATTCGGCTGCCATGGCCAACGGTTTTCCGGTGGTGTGCGCATTCGTGAACGATCATCTCGATGCCGATGTGTTGCGGACCCTTCATGCCGGAGGCACCAGATTGATCGCGCTGCGTTCGGCCGGCTTCAATAATGTCGATCTCCAGGTCGCGAGCGAGCTCGGAATAAGCGTTGTGCGGGTACCAGCATATTCCCCGAATTCCATCGCTGAACACACGGTCGGATTGATGCTGGCGCTGAATCGCAAGCTGCATCGGGCCTACAACCGCGTGCGCGAAGGGAACTTCGCCCTCAACGGACTGCTCGGCTTCGATATGGTCGGCAAAACTGTCGGCATCATCGGTACTGGTAAGATCGGACTGGTGGTCGCGAAGATCATGGTCGGGTTCGGCTGTCGGGTGATTGGGTACGATCCGTATCCAAACGAAGCTGCTACCGAAGCAGGTCTGGAATATGTAGATTTGGACGAAGTGATTGCGAGTAGCGACATCATTTCGCTGCATCTGCCGCTCACACCGGAAACTCACCACATGATCAACGCCGATGCGATCGCGAAAATGAAGCACGGCATGATGATCATCAACACCAGTCGCGGCGGATTGCTCAACACCTCGGATGTGATCGAAGGGCTGAAGTCTGGCCAAATCGGGTACCTTGGTCTTGATGTGTATGAGGAAGAGGACGATATCTTCTTTCAGGATCTCAGCGGCTACATTTTGCAGGACGATGTGTTCGCGCGGTTGCTGACGTTCCCGAATGTGCTCATCACCGGCCATCAGGCGTTCTTTACGGAAGAAGCGCTGAACGCGATCGCGTCCACCACTGTGGCAAACATCACCGCGTTTGCCCGCGGCGAAGAACTCGTAAACACCGTAGGGTAGGGGTCAATCGTTACAATGAGTACCGAGCAGAACAATACGCTGAAGGATATCGAAAGCCGCGAGGATATCGCGCATCTGATGCGAGAATTCTATGGCCGCATGTTTAAGGATGAGGTCATGGGCCCCATCTTCCTTGATGTTGCCAAGATGGATTTGGAAGCCCATATTCCGATCATGTGCGATTTCTGGGAACTGCAGCTGTTCCAGAAGCCAGGCTACCGCGGCGGCATGATGATGGTGCACTTCCAGCTTCATATGAAGACCGAGCTGGAGCATCATCACTTCATGCGCTGGCTGGATTACTGGTACGAAACGCTCGATTCCTTGTTCGAGGGGCCGCGAGCCACCTGGGCCAAGACCGTTGCTTCTCGTGTGGCACGCAACATGAGCCAGCGAATCGACGAAGTGAGCGGTCGCCCCGTGAATCCGATGACCAGCCAGATTCGGCTCGGCTGATTCACCCAGATGATGCCGAGGTTATCGAACAGTGGGCGCGACCTCTTCGATGAATCGGCGAAGTTGATCATCGAAATCCCCGTGAACCGGCCAATAGGTGAACTGCGTGACACCCATCGCCTTGATCGTGTTCAGTCTCTCGGTCCACCAGGCGAGATCTCCCCAGAACACGCCCTCGTTCCGAGGTCGGGCGTTGCTGCCACCATCGTGGATGTAGCCCATCACGTTGTAATTGATGAACAAATCATTCGGATCACGATCGAATGATTTGGCGCCCTCATCCAATTGATCCCGGAACCACGGCAGCCGATCATATGGCACGTAACTCGAGCTTACGCTGATTCCATCCGCCAGTTCGGCGGTGAGTTTGAGGGATTGCGGCCCCATTGCACCGGTCATGATCGGAATTCGCCGGTCTGGAACTGGCCCAAATTCCACGCCCTGCACCGATTGCACGTGGCCATCGTAGCTGAACGGTTCGCCATTCGATTCCCAGAGTCCACGAATGATCCGCATCGCATCCCGATAGGATCGATACATCTCGCCCTTGTCCGCAAAGGAAGGTCCGCCCATTGCACGGATGCCATTTGCATTGGCGCCGACACCGAGTCCAAGCACGGCGCGGCCGTTGGTGATGGCATCGAGCGTAGCGATTTCCTTGGCCAGAATTGCCGGGATCCGGAACGGTGCAGTCAACAAATTCGCGCCCACCGTGATGGATTGAGTTACGGCACCGATGGCGGCGAGTAGGGTAGTGGTTTCGGAAAATCGATTCAGATACGCGTGATCTTGCATGAGAATGCCGTCGTATCCGAGCTGCTCGGCAAGCTGTGCCTGATCGATCGCCTTGCGAGCGTCTGCGAGCGGATCGATATTGGCGGCGAATTTCATGGGTGTTCCTTTCGGTGAGTAATTGGTGTCGATGTTGCTACTTACTAAGTATAAGGGATGTGGCAGGTTCGCGGTTGAAACACGAAGAAGAACCCGTGGAATATTCCACGGGTTCTTCTTTGGCTGAGATTATCAGTGTGACAAATGGAGGGGGGATTCACACCGATGTTTGGTTGGGGGCTAGGCGACTGTGACGAGAGTCCACATGCCCATCATGGCGTGCGGCATCATCGTTTCCGGATCTGGAATCCAGCAAGAAAGAAAGTAGGTACCAGGCTCCAGCGTTAGCGGAACAGTCATCTGCACACCGCCAGAGATGTCGTTCACATAGGAAACAGGGGTCAAATCTTCCTCACTGAGGGCATCGTCACCGGTTACCGGAGTGCCGGTCATGTACGAATCCATGAGCGCGCTGACCTGGTCTTCGGTGGTGCCATCCGGAACCATGCCGATATCGATGAAGTGAATCTGTGCACCGATATTCTTCACGGTTACCACGTTTTCGCCAGACACCAATTCACCTTCGGCAATGCGAATCATCATCTCACCGAGATCAATGGTAGCGTTGGATTCCGGCGCTGTGACGTCGGCGGGGAACTCACCAGTCGCGTCAAACGCAACGCCAAGGGTAGAACCGTAGAGTGTGGTAACGATCCAGCTGCCAGGAGTGAAATCAATCACACCCCAGTTCTCGGTTCCCGAATCCAGTGTTACGCCGCCACCCCAGTGGGCTTCCAGGAACCACGCGGGCATCTCGCCCTGGCTTGCCTGAACGTCTTCGTAGATTTCCTCGGGCGTCTTGCCATCTGGTGGCTGGAGGAATGTCACACCCGAAGGTCCATTCTCTCCCGGAGCCGGTCCGGTAACCTTGACCAGATAGCGACCCGCTTCTACAGACGCTGGCATACCGGTGACACCTTCTTCGGTGATCTCCAGATTGATTTCATCGAAACCGTCGGGCTGCAGATTCTTGACCCCGTGATCACCTTCGTGGGCCAGAAGATTTCCAACGGTGCTGAAGCCGATGCTCGCTGCCAAAAGTGCCGGGACTGCCTTTACTCGTACGCGTGCGTTCATGACTGAGATCCTCCTGTTCGATGCATCCGCATCGCAATGGGTTTTGCTTCGAAACGAAACAACAGCGCTTCGTTCGGTTCCATTGCATAATGCGTCGTGGGCAGGAGGAGATACATCCGTCGTTTGACGTAATTTGTAAAGTAACGTGCAACTACGTCGAATGGCGTAGGCGCTAGTTTACCAGTGTTTTGGCAATGAGCTCGGCGCGACTGTTGACCCCCATTTTGGTCATCATGTTGCCGATATGAGTCGTAACCGTACGTGGGCTCACGCTCAATAAATCGGCCATGCTTTGGGTGGATTCGCCGGCGTAGAGCAGCTGGAGAATCTCTCGCTCGCGATTTGTGAACTCCGATCTGGTTTCGGTTTGGGTCTCGGGAATCTTCATTACCATGGCCGCGCTGTAGGTACCCGTTCTGCGTGCAGCGAGTTTGAGTTGCCGCACGAATTCCTCAGTGCTCCACAGTTCGGCTTCGGCAATCTTATCTTCAGACTCCGAGGAACTCTCGGCGATTTGCTTTTTCAGCGCCCCGATTTGGTCCATCTGGTGTGGTTCAAAGCTATATTCGGTTTCTGCAGCGTACTGCACAGCCTTGGCGAGGATTGCTGCTGCTCCGATGTGCTTGCCGTTCTGAGCCAACAGTCTTGCCGTGACAATGCCCAATTCCGGGTACTGGCGGGGACTTTCTTCCGGACTTACCAGCTCAAGTGCACGACTGATAAAACCGGCCGCGGCTGAACTATTGGAACGGTCTAGCTCAACAATGGCCAACATCGAAACTCCTGCAGCTTCCAGGGCAGGCAAATGAATCTCCTTCGAATGATGAATGGCTTCTGTCAGCAGTATTTCGGCTTCGTCCAGTTGCTCCAGTCGGCTGAGTAGAGACGCGAGATTCAGGAGGGTGTAAATCAGGTCTCTGCGCAATCCCAATCGTCTGGTGATAGCCAGTGATTCCTCAAGGTACTCCTGCGCCTTTTCCAGTTGATTCGTGTTGACGCTCAACGCACCGAGATTGTTGAGCGACGAGGCGACGCCGAGTTCGTCACCGAGTTCTGCAAGGTGATTTTTGGATCGCGTGAGCCAGTCGTTTGCGTTGTCCCAATCGTGACGTTGATATGCGAGGAGACCAAGGTTCGCCAATGCCACCGCCGCTTCGCGGATAAGGTCGTGGTTTTCAGCCTGCTGTGCTGCCTTATGGAACCACGCTTCAGCTTCATCCAGATGCTGTTGGTCGTGCTCCAACGCCCCCATGCGAAGCATGAACGTTGTGCGGAGATCAGGGTAATCATGCGATTCCAGGAGTAATTCGATATCGCGAGCTGTTTCCAGCCCCACCGAAATTTCGCGGGCATCCTCCACGGCTGTGAGCTTGCCGAGCAATCCACCAATAAGTGTTTCAGCATCGAGCTTCTCTCGCCATTGCAGCGATTGATTCACCCAATCCACCAGTTCTCGCCACCGACCTTCGCGCTCCAGGAATCTCCACATCCCCTTGGCGACTTTCATTGGCAATTCGGGCTGCTCCTGGGAAATCGCCCAGGCGACGGACGATCGAATTGTCGCAAACTCACGATCCAGCGTGGCAATCCACTCTGCGGAATCTGGCCCGGTAAGGCGAGCCTCGGTTACGTTGGCCAGAGCGGCAACATGCTGGGCGACAAATTCCTCAGCCTCTTGACGCTGGTTTCGGACATTGAGTTCTGCGAGGCAAAACTCCCTCATGGATACGAGCATGGCATACCACGGGGTGGCGCCACCGCTGACTCTCCGGATCAAGTTCAGGTACATGAGTTCGCTCACCACATCGATTGGATATGCGGTGAGCTTGAGGTGCATCACAATTCGCTCAACGATGTCCAGCCCGAATCCTGCAGCGAAGGGAGCAAGTCGGAGAAATACCTGCTGAGTCTCCTCTGGCAGCAGCTGAAAGCTCCAGGCGATGGCGGTGTGCATGGTGCGTTGGCGCTCTGGTCGATC
>JAFAEA010000209.1 GCA_023424355.1 Chloroflexota bacterium
TGCCGGATCTCACCGTGGTAAACGCCGATACGGTCACGGTTCGTCAACTGCTGAACATGCGATCCGGATTGCCTCAGCTTACGGATTCTCCGGAATACGTGAACATCTTCCTCGGCAATCCTGAACAAAAGGTGGATTTCGAAGATTTCGCCGTACTCATGGAGGATCTGCCTGCCCGCTCCGATCCGGATGCCGCATGGGAGTACAACAATTACAACTACAACATCCTCGGTGAGATGATCGAAGTCATCACCGGCGAGAGCTGGGATGGCAATGTGCAGCATCGCATTACCGATGTGCTGGGCCTCTCCGACACCATGATGTGGACGACGCCAGACATGGTTGAACCGTTCGCCACCGGCTATGGCTATCTGGATCAGGCATTCACGGAAGAGCAAACCGGAGCCACACCGGTGGCATCGCCCGCTGCGGAGATGGCGACTCCAGCCGCATCACCAGCGATGGAGATGCAGCCCGTGAATGATGCCGGTGCGTACGATCTGACCGTGTTCAATCCAACCATCGCGGGTGCTGCCGGTGGACTGATCTCTACCGTGAAGGATCAATTGGTATGGGTGCAGGCGCTGGTGAGCGGCGAGTTGATCTCGCCGGAGATGCACGCCGAGCAGCTCGCGTCCATTCCCATGGTGGAGGGCGAGCAAATCGGTTATGGACTCGGCCTCATCGATTTGGGTGGACTTTATGGCCACAACGGTGCCATCAATGGCTACCAGAGCGCTATTCTCTCTTCTCCTGAGTTCGGCTATCACGTAGCTGTGCTCACGAATGCACACCCAACCATCGGTATGGGAGATGCGGCGTTCGCACTCCTCAACGAACTGCTGGCCTAATCTGTCACCACCCGACAGTTAGCCGCAGCCCGGAATCTCCAAGAGATTCCGGGCAGTTCCGTTGTGCCATGCGGCTATACTTGGCTGCATATAGGACCCGAACTGCTCACCAGGATTATGTGTGTCGTCAACCAGCCCTTACATCTCCAAGACCGATTTTCTTAACTATTTGACATGTCCCGGATATGCCTGGCATGCGCGACACAAGCGTGAATTGCTCCCTTCACTCGATGATGGTGCCCACCGCCGAATGAAGGAAGGCATGGGAGTCGAGAAACTCTCGCGCCAGACCTTACCTCCTGGAATCGAGATCCATGCGAGGGAAATTCGCGAAGGCGATCGGCAGACCCGCAAAGCCATTACCGATGGCGCCACGGTTTTGTATCAACCCACGGCACTTTCAGAAACCAGCCTCGTTGCGCGCGCCGATGCACTCATTCGCATGGATAGCGGCTGGCATCTGATTGAGGTGAAGAGTTCTTCCATCGATCCTGAAAAGATGAAGGGCACATCAATCCGGAAGCATCTGAACGACATTACCTTTCAGAGCTTGGCCTTCCGGCAGGCCGGCATCCAGATCCAAAAGACATCGCTGCTTCTGCTCAATCGCAACTTCCGCATGAACGGCCAGGTCGATCCGGAAGAGCTTTTCGTGCAGGTAGATGTCACCGAAGACGTCCGCAAGGTGGCGCTCACGGTGCAAGCCCAAATCGAAGATGCCACAGGTGTGCTTCTCGATTCCCGCACACCGGCAATGTGCGATTGCGACCGAAAAACGCGCGCGAACCGGTGCGATTTGTTCGGCTACTTTCATCCGGATATCCCCGATAAAGACACCGTCTACAACATCGCCAGTATCCAGAAAAAGAGCCTGTTGCCGGCACTGGATCGTGGTGTAATCGATATCGTCGATTGGCCGGACGACATAGATCTCGGTCCCAAACAACGCCGTCAGGTAGAGCTGGCACGCAGCGGCGAGGGTGCAGTACAACGAGAAAAGCTCGCCGGTTTCCTGGATTCCATGACGCTACCGCTGTGGTATCTGGATTACGAAACCTTCCAGAGCGCTATCCCACGGTGGGAAGGCTATGCCCCCCATCAGCAGATCGCTTTCCAGTATTCGCTGCATAAATGGCAGGAGAATGAGGAGCCGGAACATTTCGGATTTCTCGCAGAATCTGCAGTGGAAGATCCCGCGCTCCCGTTGCTGCAACACATGCGTCAGCATATTGGCGATACCGGCAGCGTGATTGTGTGGAACAAGGCGTTTGAACACGGACGCAATGTGGAAATGGCACAGCGATACCCGGAACACGCCGATTTCCTGGACGATGTGAACCGCAGAATGGTCGATCTGGCCGACTGCGTGAAGTTTGGCTGGTGGGAATCTCCTGATTTTCAGGGGAGCTGGAGTCTAAAGCAGGTGCTTCCGGTGGCAGCACCAGAGCTTGATTACAAAAATCTGGAAATCGGTGACGGTGGTACCGCCAGTGAACGATGGATGCAGGCCGTGCTGGATTCCCCGAGCCCACTCTCCGATACTGAACGTAGCAAGGTGCTGGAAGCGCTGCATATCTACTGCGCGCAAGATACGCTGGCCATGCACCGCATTCGTGAATATCTTCGAGGGCTGCTCTCCTGAGCCAAATAGCTACCCAGGCAGCCAAAGGACCATTAATGACCGCAACTTCCCCGCAACAGACCACCGATCACATCGTGCAAATCTGTAGAGAACGATCCGAGCGAGGTGTCGCCACGCGCGCCGATTGGCAGCGGTTGGCCGAAATCAATCCAGACCGCGCATACAGTGAACTCAAAACGTTTTTGCTGCTGAACGAGGGAACGGCAGCACCGAATCCTTACGAGAAATCGGAGAAACCACGGATTGCCGGTGCGTTGGCCGGTTTTCTGGTTGGTGTGGTGTTCATGATCGCCTGGTGGTTGTTCGCGGATTACCTGCAGGTAAATGTGCTGAATTCTGCCCGCCAGTGGGATGTTGTCACGCTCACGCAATACATTGCGGCGTCGCTACTGCCAGCATTCGCCTGGCTTGGATGGCGGCTGGACAAGAAACGACACCAGGTAGAAAGCGAAACTCAGGCGACCAGGCAATCGCTGAAGAACGCCACCTGGCAGGACTTGCTCGCGCGCTTCGATGCCACCCGCAAGGCGGGCGGAACCCGCATGTACTAGGCGCTCTCCCAGGGTTGCCACCGGAACCTGGATCGATACCGTTCCAGCAACTTCAGAATTGGTCCGCCGAGTAGCAGCACGAGCACCACATTTCCGATGGCCCGGAAGGCATCGAATCCAAGAGATGTGACCAAATAGAACCGACCGTATCGCTGCAGGGTCTCCTGCAATGAGAGATCCGGCTGCCAGTAGAGTGCGGAATCGACATCCACACCCGGCGCAGTGAATGGCCAGAACCACAGATTCATCAGCGCCCCGAAGAGCAATCCCCAAACGGCACCAAAGATGGCCAGATCAAT
>JAFAEA010000344.1 GCA_023424355.1 Chloroflexota bacterium
GCGATGGCCATGAAATTCTCGGGAATGGGATCGAAGGTGTAATGAACATCGATATCGTAACGAGCATTGGCCGTAATACTGGCTGCGCGTTCGGCGACTTTAGTGAATGGATCCGGCCACACACCACCGATGACGGTGATGATACCGAGGCAGACCACTGGCCACACAAGCCATGTGGAGACAGGTTTCGGCGCGGTGATCTCGCGACCGAGGAAGATATGCGTCCAGAACCGGAAGATGTAGGCGAAGGTGAGCGAGGCTCCCAGCACATCCATCACCATGTATGGCGTGCCGAGCTCGGCTGCGCGAGCGAAGAAGAGCTCATCCTTGAAGAAGCCAATGGTAAGGGGCAGTGCTATCAAACCGGATGCTGCGAGCCCGCTCCCGAACGCGAGCATCGGCATGGATTTCCGCAGGCCACCGACATCCGTGAGGGTCTTCTTGCCGGTCGCCTCGGTGACTGCTCCCGCTGTCAGGAAGAGGGCACTCTTCACAATGGCGTGAGCCAGCACGTAGAACGACGCGCCCTTGATTCCGTATTCGCCCCCCATACCAAACATGAAAACCACGTACCCGTATTGGCTGATGGTGGAGTACGCCAGAATCTGCTTGAGGATATTGCGTGTGAGGGCGATGATTCCGCCCACCAGCATCGAGGCAAACCCGATGAACAGGAAGATGTCCAACAGCCAATCGACATCGGCAATGAGTGGATAGAATCGACCAATGAGGAAGACTCCGGCAGCAACCATCGCGGCCGAATGGAGGTATGCAGAGACCGGTGTGGGAGCTGCCATGGCGCGAGGCAGCCAGAAGTGCAGTGGCACCTGGGCGCTCTTGGCGAGCGCACCAATCGCTATCAGCAGGAGTCCCCAACTGGCGGTGGATGTCACATCGCCAATCGCGATAATTTCCTTCAGGCTCCAGGTGCCGTACTCGTGGTAAAGCATGATCGAGCCGATGAGCACCAGCACCGCGGTGATTCCGGTGACCATAAGCGCCATCATGGCAGACGAGCGACTCTCTTCTTCTTGTTGATCGAATCCAATGAGATAGAAGGATGCGATGGCGGTGAGATCCCAGAACAGGAAGATAAGAATCAGATCCTGCGCCATGACGAGGCCTACCATAGCCGCCATGAACAGCAACAGGAAGAAGAAGAACTTGGTCTGTTCCTGCTGAGATCGATCCTGATGGTCCAGATGCAAGCCGATATAGCGGGATGCATACGCCACGACGAAGAACCCGATACCAGTGGCAAGCAGCGCGTAGAGTCTGCCCAGACCATCGATTTCAAGTTCAAAGCGCATCCCGTGGGCTTCGGCCCAGGATATATCGATGCCATCGTTCGGCTGCGAGAACGACCAAATGGCGACTGCCGCAGCGGCTGCCGTGACCAAAATTGAGACATGCGGAACCAAACGTGCGCTAAAAGCGCCGCAAATCAGGACCAATATGGGAGCAGCAAATGCTACAGCAAGGAGCAACATGGCAGCGTTCATTCAGGCCATGCTCCGGTCATCTGTCACCTTCCCTGATGCTTGAAATTATCCGCCGGTTGCGAATGGTGATAGACCTGTCGCGATGTTCACGTGCCACGAATCTGCATCCCTGAAGGACGCTTTGATCGCAATGAGTGCCTCTACGGGCAAGTCCACTTTAACTCTATACGAATTGTCGGGATTCGTGCAGGCAATACGGTACACTCTCGCTCAATAGCTTCTCGAGTTTGGAGGCGTTTCCCATGGCGAAACCACGGTTTGTACAACTCAATACCCACCGAATTGCGGTGCAAAAGTGGGAACGAACCGATGACACGATTGTGCTGGGCACTGCCGTTCGCGGTGAGAACCTCGGGCAGGAGCTTCTTGCCCAGGTGGACAACCGCCCCATAACTCTCCAGGTAGACGACGAGCATTACTCTGGCACGGCCCAGATTCAGAATCACCGCGTCGCGGGGGAAGGTGGAACCGCGGTGCACCGCATTACGATTCGGATAGCACTCGAAGGCATGGCTCGAGTCAAATCGCTGGCCGAAATGACCACGGACGAGAAGCTCGATCTCCTGATTACAGAAGTTGCGGCCCTGCGTCAGGAAGTGGCACATCTCCGAGAGCCACAGCCAAGGATGAACCCGGCCGGTCCAACCGGCACGCAAACGCTTCTGGATTTCGATCTCTCTGAGAACCTCGATTAAGCACAAAACTGGCTCCATTGCTGGAGCCAGTTTCGTTTTGCAGTGATTATCCGAAGTTACGCTCGATGGCTGGTTCGTCGCTCGCGAACACGTCCTCAGCCTCTTCGGTGGCAACATCCACGACTTCCTCGGCATCGGACTGCAAATCTTCGGCTTCGCCACTGACCTTGTCCTTGAGATCGCCAACTGTCTGGGCAACCATCTCGCGGGTGTCCTGTCCGCTCTTGGGAGCAAACAACAGAGCCAGAATGGCACCGAGCACCACACCGAGGAGCAGGCCGCCCACGAAGCCGCCTTCATTGTGCTCCGGTTGCGTGGTAACGCGCACCTTCGGCAGCTGTTCCAGCTGATGTCGGGCGTTATCAACGCCCTTGGAGAAATCGATCTTCTTCAACTTCTTTGTATCAACCTTGCTGAAATCGATGGAATCCATCAATCCTTCAAGGTCAAGTTCATTGGCGTACTTCTGCGCCTGCGCCTTAAGATCATCAATTGAGTATTTCATTTTCTGTCTCCTTATTTCTTCGACGGCTTGCTCTTGAATGTCGGCGGATCTGGCTTGGCGGTGCTCTTGCCGGTCACGATCTGACCCATCTTGCGGATCTTGGCCATCTGGCCAGCGGCGGTCATGAGCGGCTTCACAGCTTCCTCAGTCACGAAACTGGTGGTGTTGGATACGCGATTGGCGGTGCCCTTGAACTCCTTGAGGATTTCCAGAGCTTCATCCAGCATCGGGATCACCTGATCCTTGATCTTCATAACCAGGAAGATCAGTGCCGCCGTGATACCTGCCAGCAGAATCACCACCACCAACAGCAGAAGCTGACTAAAGATGATGGAAATATCGCGGAACTTCTCCAATGCTGATTGGTGATCTCCACCCAGCATGAAGAGGCCAACAATGATGCCAACAAACACCAGCAGGGCTACAAGGGCCGCAACGATCCCTATTTTCTTCGGGGTCCAGTTACTCAACGTTCATCTCCCAATCCAGATGCACACGCACAATTAATTGCGATGATACACGCGCGTTTCCCACGGTCGCAGGACGATTCCGGTATCGAACTCCGCTGCCGGATAATTGCCGATAAGTACCGGAGAATCGGCCCATTCGGCTGCATTTTCCAGCGGAACAGACACTTCCTCATCACCGAAGTTTGCCACTACAAGCAGTTGTTCGTCTGCAAGCGTGCGCGTGTAAGCAAATATACGCTCATCCTCCTCAAGCAAGAGTGCGAATTCACCGTGGACAACTACTGGCATTTCGTGCCGAAGCTGAATCAGCTTGCGGTAATAGTGAAACACCGAATCATCATCTTCCATGGCCTGTTTGGCATTAACCGTGCCAGCGTTTGGATTCACCGGTAACCACGGTGTACCAGTTGTGAAGCCGGCGTGGGCAGAATCGTCCCACTGAACCGGGGTGCGAGCGTTATCCCGGCTACTTTCCGCCAGCGAATAGAGCAGATTCGCCTCGTCGTAATCAACCTGGTTCGCGGCGGCAGCGGCATAATTACGCGCTTCGATATCCTGATAGTCAGCGAGACTGGCGAAAGGAAAATTGGTCATCCCGAACTCTTCGCCCTGATAGATGTACGGTGTGCCCTGCAGCATATGGAGAACGGTGGCAAGCATCTTCGCCGATTCCACACGGTATTCGGCGTCGTTACCAAATCGACTGACCAACCGCGGCTGATCATGATTGTTCCAGTAGAGGCTGTTCCAGCCTACGTTGTAGAGATCGGTTTGCCAGTGGGCCAGCACGGCCTTGAGAGCACGCAAATCCAGTTCCAGGATTTGATACCGATCCATGCCGCGATCCAGCATCATGTGATCGAACTGGAACACCATATCCACTTCTTTTTCTTCCGGGTTGGTGTAGCGAATCGCATCGTCCGTTGAAACACCCGGCATTTCGCCGACGGTGATCATACGATCACGACCGGCAAACACTTCCTGGTGCATTTCCTTCAGGAATTCGTGAATGCGTGGACCGTTCATCACAAACGGGAATCCGTTGGCGAACCCATCCGGCCCCACATCCACTCCATCTCGCAACGGCAGCACCTTGGAGATGAGATTGATGACATCCATGCGGAAGCCATCGACACCCCGATCGAGCCACCAGTTCATCATTTCGTAGACGGCGGCACGAACTTCCGGGTTTTCCCAATTAAGGTCTGGCTGCTTTTTACTGAACAGGTGCAGGTAGTACTCGTTGGTGGATTCATCCAGCTGCCAGCAGGAGCCGCTGAAGAAACTGCGCCAGTTGGTCGGCTCGGCACCGGGCTCACCAGACTCCATGCCGTCCTTCGCAGGTTGCCACCAGTACCAATCCCGCTTGGGATTGTTTTTGCTGGATCGGCTTTCGATGAACCACGGATGCTCATCCGAGGTGTGGTTGACCACCAGATCCATCACGATTTTGATGCCGCGCTTGTGCCCTTCTGCGATCAGCTGATCCACATCGGCGAGGGTACCGAACATGGGATCGATATCCTGATAGTCGCTAATGTCGTAGCCGTTATCATCCTGCGGACTTTTGAAAATCGGCGAGAGCCACAGCACATCGATTCCGAGCTCGGCCAGATAATCCAGCTTACCGATGATTCCGGGGAGATCGCCGATGCCATCGCCATTGGTATCGGCAAAGCTGCGTGGGTACACCTGATACACCACCGCGCTTTTCCACCAGGCGTCATCAGCACCGAGGGAAGCATGTTGTTGATTGGGATGAATGGTCATTACTCGCGCCCTGATGAATCAGGTCTGCCGGAATTCACCGGCATGGCGCGGTTTCAGACCTGTGCGTCGCGCCGTTCGACAGCCTGAATTGTACCGCCTCCCAGCACCTGGTTGTTCTCATAAAACACAACGGCCTGACCCGGCGATGCGATCGGTCCACGATCGGCATCGAACACGATCTTCACATCGCGATCTTCGGCATTGCCCGGATAGATCGTGGCAGCGTGCGGGGTACCACGGTATCGCACCACTACATCGCAGGTGATCGGCTCGGTTGGCCACTCACCGCGGGTGAAGCTAATGGTATCCGCCTGAATCTCGCGGGCCTCGGCATCTTCGCGATCGCCGACCACCAGTTGGTTGCTGCTGGTATCGAGCTGCAGCACGAAGAACGGCTTCGGAGCCTGAATGCCGATTCCGCGTCGCTGACCAACGGTGTGATTCACCAACCCCTTGTGCTGACCAACAACTTCGCCGGACTTGGTGACGATATCGCCCGGGACGGTGACATCCGGCCGATGCTCGGCCACAAAATCGGCGTAACTGCGGTTGCCCACAAAGCAGATTTCCTGGCTCTCCGGCTTATCGGCGACGGGAAGTCCGAAGGCGTGGGCAAGTCGTCGCACCTCAGGCTTGGTAAGACCACCAAGCGGGAACTGGATGTAGCCCAACTGATCCTGATTCAGGGTGTAGAGCACATAGCTCTGATCCTTGCGGTCGTCCTCGGCGCGATAAAGCTTGTGTGGGGCGCCATCGGTGCCGTATTCGATGCGAGCATAGTGACCGGTTGCCAGACAATCGGCACCGAGCGCGCGAGCGCGCTCAACCAAATGCTGAAACTTTACGTGGCGGTTGCATTCCAGGCAGGGGTTTGGGGTGCGACCTGCCGCATATTCATTGATGAACTTCTGAATTACATTCGCGCCGAACTCGAGCTCCATATTGATGGCGTAGAACGGCACGCCGATGGTTGCGCAGGTCTTGCGGGCGTCATCCATGGCGGGGATACCGCAACACGGATTGGCACGGTGATCTTCATCTTCCGGGCTGAACAGCCGCAGGTTCATGCCGACGACGTTGTACCCACGCTCGCGCATCACCAATGCGGTGACGGCGCTATCCACACCACCGCTCATGGCCACGACCACGGTTTTACCTTCGCCATCTCGTGGGCCGATCCGTTCTTCAGAAAGAAGATCGGCAACGGCATCGAGATCGCGGGGTTCTATGGTTGGTGTGAATGTTTCGGGCGTGATCATGAAAGGTACCTGATGCTCCTGAGGTGCGTTGTGATGATGAATGAATAACTGCAGGAAGCTCACCGGAAGTAAGCGCATGCAAAGTTTAGCACGAGCGCCCATGTGTCGATTTGTCAAGGTGTCAAATCTGTCCGGCCAGTCTATACCACACACGGTTTTACTAGAGGCGACAATGGATTCGCTGGCTCCGAACACGTTCGTTTTCCCCGAACTTGCCATTCCTGCACACCTCTCGCAATGCCCGCCAGAGTGACGTACGATACATGGTCTAGCCACTGGGGAATGGCACCTATGCTTTCCCTGAGACCCGCGTCGTGCCGAGAGGATATTCACTGTTGAACACCGTACGCCAGAACAATTCGCCTCATGATGTTGCCCCTTCGGCTTCCAGCATGAATGCCAACCAACTCTGGCAAACGGCTCTCATCACGCTTCGAAATCGGGTGACCAAATCCAACTTCGATCACTATTTCTCGTTGACTTCACTTGAAAAGGTGGAGAACGATGTCGCTGTGATCGTGGCTCCGAATCCGTTCACGGTGAACACCATCCAACAGCGCTGGGCCAGCGATGTAGAGAAGGCGATCTCCGAGATCGTTGGGCGTCGCATCAAGGTCGAGTTTTCTGTGGCCCACAACGGCGAGAATCCACTCCCCTCACCTCGCGCGCCCAAGGCGCGACCGGTGATGGAGAAGCCGGCAATCGTCAATCGGCAGAACGAACTCTCACCGAGCGTCGGAAATCTGCTGCCGAATCTCACTTTTGATACTTACGTGGTGGGTGGCAGTAATCGCATGGCGCATGCTGCAGCCGGCGCAATCGCCGAGCGACCAGGCACGCAGTACAACCCGTTCTTCGTACATGGCGGCGTAGGACTCGGCAAAACCCACTTGCTGCATGCCATTGGTCACAAGGCGATCGAGATCAATCCGGATCTGCGCATTCTCTATGTCAGCTCCGAGATGTTCACCAACGATGTGATCAATGCCATCCGCCATCAGAAGATGGACGATTTCCGCGAACGGTATCGCACCATCGATATCCTCATGGTGGATGACATCCAGTTCATCGCTGGCAAGGAGAGCACGCAGGAAGAGTTCTTCCATACCTTCAATGCCTTGCAGCAAAGCGGCAAGCAGGTAATTGTGAGCTCGGACAAGCCACCCCGTGCGATTGCCGCACTCGAGGAGCGCATGCGCAGTCGGTTCGCCGGCGGACTCGTCGCCGATGTGCAGAGCCCGGATTTCGAAATGCGCACTGCCATTCTTCGCGCCAAGGCTGAAGAGCGCAATGCCCGTGTCGCCGATGATGTGCTGGAGTACATCTCCCGCAAGGATCACTCTAATATCCGTGAACTCGAAGGCGCACTCACCAAGCTGTTGATGGTGGCGCAGTTGTACAACCGACCGCTCACTTTGCAGCTGGCGATCGAAACACTCAACGAAGGCGTATCCCGCACCAATCACCAAACCACCGCTGGCGATGTATTGCAGGCGGTATCCGAGCACTTCGGTGTTGAGGAGAAAGAGCTGCTCGGCCGCGGTCGATCCCGCCATATCGCCTTCCCGCGCCAGGTAAGCATGTATCTCATGCGCAAGGATGCGGATATCTCACTCGAAGAGATCGGCAAGGTCCTCAACCGCGATCACACCACCGTGATGCACGGATGTCGCAAAATCGAGGAGGCGATGGATGTGAACTCCACGCTTCGCGGCGATGTGATGTCCATTCGGGAACGACTGTTGAAGCACTAATCCAGGAGCTATGAATGAACCGACTGGCAGTTATCACAGACGAGATCGGCGAAGATTTGGCACACGTACTGGATGTGTGCAACGAGCTTGGGATTCGGGATGTGGAGCTGCGCAGTATCGATGGCGCTTCCATCGTGGATCATTCGCCAGAAAGCGTGCAGAACATCAAATCCATGCTGCAGGATGGCGGATTCAGTGTTTGCAGCATCGCTTCTCCTTTTCTCAAGACCCACATCGGCGATGAGCAGGTCTCGATTGGTAATGTCCATTCTGCCAAACAGCTCAGCCGTGAGGAACACTGGGATGTGCTGAAGCGCTCCCTTGAAATCGCCCACGAACTTGATGCTCCCATCGTGCGCACCTTCAGCTTCTGGCGCGTTGCCGAACCGGAATCAGTTCGAGAAGATATCCTCGAGACGCTGCAGAAAGCGACGGATATCGTCAAAACCTCCGGTAAGAAGCTGGGGCTGGAAAACGAACACGCCTGCAATATCGGCAGTGGAATTGAGGCAAAGTGGTATCTGGATCGCATTACCGATCCGACACTTGGTTTGATTTGGGATCCGGGCAACATCGCCGCTCTCGGCCAAGTACCGGATAAGTCCCAATACGATGCGATTTCGGATCGTATTCACCATGTGCACGTGAAAGATGGCAACGCCATTCCGGCGGAGACTTTTGTGGTCCCGGGCGAAGGTGTGTGCGATTGGGAAAGCCAGCTACGTTGGTTGCATGAGGGTGGCTACGATGGACTGTTGAGTCTGGAGACCCACTTCTCCCTCGATGGATCGATCGAAGCCGGAACCCGCAAGATCGCCGAGGCCATGCATCGTTTGGCGGAATCCGCCGGGATGACATTGGCCTAATCATTTCCGCCTGCCGGCACGGTACACTTGCCATCAGAATTAATGGGGCAGCACTGCGCTCGCCCCGCACGATGTATGTGTTTTTAATGGAGTAGAGATCGAATGTCCGAGCATCCAGCATCACCAATTGCGCTGAACGAAACCGAGAACGACCACGAAGTAATTGCCCTTATCGAAATCCCACGCGGTAGCCGCAACAAGTATGAGTTCGATAAGGAATCCGGCAAGTTCTTCCTGGATCGCGTGCTCTACAGCTCGGTGCACTACCCCACCGATTACGGGTACATCCCGGATACGCTGGCCGATGATGGTGACCCGCTCGATATCTGTGTGCTCATGACCGAGCCGAGCTTCCCGGGTTGCCACATCCACGCCCGTCCAATTGGCGGACTCGAGATGACCGACGACAAGGGTGAGGATTTCAAGATTCTCGCCGTGCCGGTGAATGATCCACGCTTCAATCACTACCGTGATCTCAGTCAGGTCGGCAAGCACTGGCTCCAGGAGATCGAGCACTTCTTCGCCACGTACAAGATGCTGGAAGGCAAGATCACCGTGATCGATGGCTGGCACGGTCTCGATCGCGCACTGCAGGAAATCGAATCCAGCCGCAAGATGTGGGCAGAAACACAGTCTGCCAAGTAGCGGATCTGTTCCCCATCTCACCCTTTACCTTGCACCGAGTGCTATACTTTCTTTAGGAAAGTAATGCGGTAAGGAGCCAAATACATGACCACCAATTCACGACTTGAGGGATTCCGACAGCGTAAGGACGCCTTCTTCAAGACCCACGAAAATAGTCCGCTCACCGAAGAGCAGAAGACTGATTTCGAAGCCCTGAACTACTTTCCGGAGAATCCGGATCTCAACCTGGTTGTCGATCTCGATACCAGCGGTGAAGGCATCGGCGAGGAAATCACGGTCGGCACCATGGATGGCGATGCGAAGCAGTATGTTCGCGTTGGCCGCTTCACGGTCGCCGTCGATGGCGAAGATGCCACGGTCACGGTTTTCCAGGATACGAAGAGCGGAAAGTTCTTCCTGCCATTCCGTGATAGCACTGCCGGCAACGAGACCTACAGCGTTGGCCGCTATGTGGATCCCAAGGCACGCCCGGATGGCAAGCTGAGTGTCGATTTCAATATGGCCTACAACCCTTATTGCGCATACAACACCGGCTGGAGCTGCGCGATTCCGCCGTTTGAGAATCGCATCAATGTGCCGATTCAGGCGGGCGAAACACTGCCACCGTTCGAGCACGAAGAGCTCTAATCACGATCTCTTGATTCAAAAGCCCGACGAACAGCAATGTTCTCGGGCTTTTGCGTGTTCGCGGCAAGAATCCTGC
>JAFAEA010000351.1 GCA_023424355.1 Chloroflexota bacterium
ATTGGCGATGCGGCGGAGGTCACCTTCCTGTACGACACGCAAGAAGTGGGAGTCGAAGCCGACCCGAACAGCACCTTTTTCGATGCGATTCAGCAGACGATGAAGGAGCTCGATCCCGATGGCATCGTGATTCCGGCGCTCATCGGCGGTGGTACCGATGCTTCGCTCCTGCCCGGTGTGAAGGTGTATGGATTCTTCCCGATGATGCCGACCGAGCGAATTTCGATGTACAAGCCACTGGTTCATGGGCATAACGAGCGTATTCACAAGGATGACCTGGTGTATGGAACCGAGTTCGCCTACCGGCTGGCCATGAATGTCGCCGGCGGTGAGGCATGACAAACGCTCCAAAGGCATTAATTCTCTGGGGCGGCATGGATTTTCACGAACCGCGGCAAACGAGTGAGAGGTTTGCGGCTCTCCTCACCCAGAGGGGATATGTCGTGGACATTACGAATGACAATTCCCGGCTGGATGCCGCTGACTCCCTACTGGCGCAGGATCTGATCGTGATCAATATGACCATGGGCGAAATCAGCGATCAGCAGGAATCCAACCTGCTGGCCGCCATTCGGGCCGGCACTGGACTCGGTGGCTGGCACGGCGGGCTAGGCGATGCGCTTCGCACACGCACGTCGTTCCAGTACGCGGTTGGTGGCCAATGGGTCGCGCATCCGGGGGATACTCTCAACTACACCGTGCAGGTGAAGTCGGATCACGAAATTACTGATGGAATCGGCGATTTCGGCATGCGCAGCGAGCAGTACTACATGCACATCGATCCGGCGGTAGAGGTGCTGGCCACCACCACATTCACCGGCGATCACGACGCCTGGATCGATGGCACTGTCATGCCGGTGGCGTGGACAAAAATGTACGGCAATGGCCGAGTGTTCTATTGCTCACTCGGCCATACCAATGCAGATTTCGATGTGCCGGAAGCCGCTCGATTCGTCGAGCAAGGGCTAATCTGGGCAACGAGAAAGGCGGACTAGTCCTCGCCACCCTCATCCGGTACGCGGCTAAGATGCGCGATGGTGAGCAGGAATGCACCATCGGCCGTGCACTCGACCGCGTGCCGGACTCCCGGCGCGCAGATGGCGACCTCATCCGGGCCCATCTCCTTCGACTCACCATCGATGGTGAGCGTGAACGATCCAGAGAGCACGTGAATGGTAATGGGGCCAGGAGCACTGTGCTCATTAAGTCGGCCACCTGTGATAGCGGTCACCAACACCACACGCAACGTATCGGATTTCACCAGAATCTCGGCGCGGTGTTTAGCCGCGGAATCCGGATCCGGCGGAAACTCCGCGATGACATCGTTCAGATTCACGATCTGATATTGCGGATTCGAATCGGTCATGTCTATCCCTCCTGGCGCTTGCGCACACCATCCCGCCACTGGATCAGTTCCTTGAGCGGTCCCAAATCATAATCCGGGCCACCGATGCCGATAGTGATGAGGGTCACTCCCGCATCGACCAGGCCATCCGCATTGCCCAAAGTTTCCTTATTCACACCACCGGAACGCTCGATCTCTTTCGGATCGCGACCAATGGAAGCACAATGCTCATCCAGAATGGCGGACTTCTTGATCATCTCCTCGGGCGTGCCGAATGCGTGCCAAATATCGGCATGCTCAGCAGTGAGGCGGAGGGTCACCTTCGGGCCGGATCCGCCGATCATCAGCGGGATGTGCCCATTCACCGGGCCGGGATTGAGCTTGCCCAGACGCTCCTTGATCTTGGGGAGATCACGCTTGAGATCCTGCAATCGCCCTGGAGCGGTGCCGAATTCATACTCGTAGTTGAAGTAATCACGCTCGAACCAGCCTGAACCGATACCAAGCAGGAAGCGACCATCGGAAATGTGATCGATGGTGCGAGCCATATCCGCGAGCAGGTGTGGATTTCGGTAGGAGTTGCAGGTTACCAACGATCCGATCATGGCATTGCTCGTAACTTCGGCCATGGCCCCGAGCTGGGTGTATGCCTCGAAGTGGGTACCATTGGCATCGCCCGAGAGCGGATTGAAATGATCCCAATTGAAGATCACATCGGCACCGAGCTCATCGGCAGCGATCCACGCCTTACGAATATCGGCGTAGGAGTTCGAGTGCTGCTGCTGGATCTGGACTCCGATTCGTACAGGAAAGTTGCTCATCTGATCCTCTTCTGTCATGCATCCATCTCCAAATGACACAGATGCCGGTTTATTCGCTTTCGTCGCGTTTCTGTTTGCCGGGCCGATACGCGGCCTTCCACGGCGAGCTTTCTCGCGTTAGTGGCTGGGAAGGTTTCCATGGGTTGGAGGGCCAGGTCGCCTCGGCAGCTCTACTGGCATCGTCGCCCTTCTCGGCATCGACAAGCATGCGCGGGGCTTCCTCAAACTCCACAATATCGTCATCCTGGGTGTTTGTGTCATCGCCATCCGCACCTGGTGAGAACGAGCTTTCGACCTGAGTGCCGAAATCTGTTTCGTCATCTGGTTGGGCATTGTCAGTGTCGTAATCCCTGTCCCGAGCGCGGTTTAGCATCCAGCGCCAGCCCGAGCCTTGCACGGGTTCGATTTGGAAGCGAGAGCGTCGCTGATCCATGTAATCGGCCAGCACCACCTGCAAACCGGCGGCGATCGGAATCGCGAGGATCGCGCCAATCACCCCCATGAGTTGGGTACCGGCCAGAATGGCCACGAACACTGTAAGCGGAGTGAGGCCAACGGCACCGCGCATAACACGGGGAACCAGGATCCAGTTCTCGAGGCTCTGCATTGCCAGAATGATGATAGCTACCAACAGTGCCTTTTCCGGGCCCATCGTGAGCGCAACCACCACCGCCGGGATACCGCCCAGCCATGGACCAACGATCGGGATGATCTCAGTAATACCGGCCCAAAGACCAAGCAGCGGCCAGAAATCCAGACCGATGATCCCGTAGGACACCGTCGCCAGGGCGCCGATGATCAAACAAAGCAGCAACTGGCCACGCAGCCAGCCACCCACCTTGTTCTCGACCTCGGTCCACAAACTGGAGACGCGGGATTGCAGATCCGGCGATACCTGATCGATCACCACCCGGCGTACAAACTTCTTTTCCAGAAGGTAATAGAACGTCACCACGAGCGTTGTGATCGTGGTCGCAAGCGCGCCGATGACGGATCCGACGATTGGGATCGCCTTGGCGGCGGTTTCGCCGGAGACATTCGTGGTGGGTTCGGGCGACTCGATGAATTCGATACCGGAATCCAGCAGCGAAACACCGGTTCCTCGTAGCAATGGGTTGGAACTCTGAGACCAATCGTCCCGCATTTCGTGCATCTGGGCCGGGAAGGTTTCACGGAACTCGGATGCCTGATCCTGTATCACAGGCAAAATCACGAACACCAGCGCAACAATGCCTGCCAACACACCGATGTAACAGATCGCGATACCCGCAGCGCGTGGAAGCCCTTGCTTTTCGAATCGCTGAACAGGTCCCTCGAGGATGGTGCCTAGCAGCACAGCCATCAGCACACTCACCATCAACCCACCAAGATTGGTGAGCAGTGTGAACACAATCAGCACCAACAGCAGATTCCACGGAGTCAACCGCGATCCACCACCGCCGCCATCAGAGTTATTCGAGCCATTGGTGCGCGCTGCTGTTGTTGCCATGGAAATCCTGTGGGGTACGGTAGCCAGAACCGGTCGGTCATTGCTGACCCGATGCAAAAAGGTGCTTCTACTCCGCTCCGCGCGGCTTCCAGTACTGGGCATCCAGCGGATCGACCGGCTTTTCCTTGTTCATGCGAACATCAAAACCGGCATCATTCCACACAGTCGGGAATTGGTAGACCTCGCGATCATCCACCACCAAACGGCGGCTGGCACCGAACGGGCGGCTGACGGCGAAGATATCACGCGGTGGCTTGCCAACCACTTCGGCCTGGAACCAACCATGCTCTTCGCATTTGCCAGCATGCATTTCCCACACGGTATTGCGCGTAACCGTACCCAATTGTCGAATCATGGTTTGCGCCAAGCTGCCACCACACACCGGGCAGGTAAGCGGGGTTTCGACATTGAACTGATCTCGCATATTTGCGCTCATGGGCAACAATTCCTCACCACAATCGTGCCGGGCTGCAACCCGGCTAAAACATGGATGTATTCTACCATCGTGATACCTATGTCCGTACCGGGATTCAACACGCGGCAAGGTACTTGCGAGGTGATGAGAAACTGAGAAACACGTATGATGACCTTATGGAAAGGGTTGACCAATGGATTCCAATAGTCTGATTTCCTCCCTCGTGGAGACCTACAAGGACCTCAACATCAACTTCCGCTCTGCTAACGAAACATCCGGCGCCCGAGAGATCGTCGCTCGCATGCGAGATGATGAAGTGGCATTCAGTCAGGCGCTGAAGGATCAGATCACTGGTATCGGCACTGATGACGGCCAGAAAAACGAGGTGGTCGACGGTGCCGATCAAACTCTGGCGCACATCATCTCGCAGTTCGGCAC
>JAFAEA010000388.1 GCA_023424355.1 Chloroflexota bacterium
CCGGTACCGCCGCCGATAGCGACAACTTTCAGCTCTGGCGGAGCTTTGCCAAAGCGATCTTCCATGATGATATCGGCGTAATCACGGCCGGAATCATTGGATTTCAAGACCGGTGATATCAGCGAAATCGAGAGTTTGTAGAGCGTGAAGGCAAAAGCAAAGAATCCGATGAGGACGATGATCAACTCTCGCCACGGATGACCGATATGCTGCAGCGTCAGCCACTCAACATAGGGCTGAAACTTCTTGGGGAAATTGAAATTGTTATAGAGCCAGGCAGCGCCCATGGCCAGCCCGAGGCTGATAACGATCATTGCAAGGAAGAAAAGCGCCAGCCAGCGCTTCACCTGCATACCGGGTGTCAGCCACATTCGCAAATAGCGACTGTTCATATTTGGTCCAGCTTGGCAGCGGCGCGGGCGCCATCACCAAATGCATGCGCGGGTTCAATCACTCTGGGCCGGATGAATCCGAGACGCCTTCGCGATGTTTTTGAGTATATCACCGTGGTACTCACCTATACGTTCACTTCTTCCTGTTGTACGTGGGCCATTGGCTCGTCGCCCGTTTTCCACGCAGTAACAAGCGAATAGCCGTGTTCGGGAATGGCAGCTGCATTCTTGAGTTCATCCCACAAATCGTGCCAGCACCCCTCATCAATGTCGGGCGAGGTGAGTGCGACACCTTTTGGAAGGCCTGCTGAGTTGCGTTTCAGAATGTGACCATGCAGCTGGCCGATATCTTGACGACTGCCGCCATTGATCACCAGTTGCCATGGGGAATCTGGATCGACTTCTGCCGAAACTTCCTGCGCAATCTCGATCATCTCCCAGATGATCTGCCACTTGGCAGCGTTCTCGATCCTCGGCGTCGTGAGCGATTCAAATGGTCGCGTTGGCACCACCAGAATGTGAGAATCCGCAATCGGCCGAGGATGGTGGAACACCACCAGATCGGCAGTGCGCCGGATTCGCTTCAGCGGCAGCCCTCGCTCAACAAGGCAAAACAATCGCCCCGCCACCGGATGCTTGCCGATACTCCTGCCGATTGCGAATGCTGTATTTCCCAGATTCAATCACGCCTCCATTGGTTGTTGTTTCGGCAAAGCTGACACCTTCCTCCGGTGTGTCCGTAGGCACAGATACAGGATTCACCTTTCACCTCGCCAGGAGATTTCATGGCAACACAGGCAAAACTCGCACCACCGTTTGTGCTGGATCGTACGATTTCCATTCGATGGTCAACGATTCTCTTATCTGTGGTGACCATTCTGCGCTTCGCCCTCATCGCCGTGCCATCCCACGGATACGATTCGTTCGCCTACAAGCATTGGACCTGGCGCCTTGTTCACGAACCGCTCTCAACGATCTACGTGGATGACGGTCAGGCTTTACCGGATCACCTTCCGGGCGATCTCTGGCTGTTCAAACTCATGGGGGAGGGTGCCCGTTTCGTTGATCCCGGGTTCAATTTCTATGGACCAACCTACGGTGTGATGATTTCCTTGCTGGCGATCGCTTTCGATGCATTGCTGGCGGTTTCAATCGTGATGATCGGTCGATCGCTCGGAAAGCAACAGGCTGGCCGCATCGCCGCCACGATCTATTGGTGCGCTCCGGCGCCGATCTTTGTCGCCAGCGTTTGGGGGCAGATCGATGCAATCTCGTCCGCACTTGCAGTGGTTGCACTCGGTCTGGCGATCAACAAACGCTTCTCGCTGGCGTTCGTGGCGCTCACCTTGTGTGCGCTGGTGAAGCCGCAATTCGCCATGCTGGCGATGCCACTATTGATCGGCTGGTGGAAAGAAGAGGGGGATGATCCTCGTCGTTTTGTCAGCCGAATGACATTAACGGGAGCTGGCTGTTTGGCCATGCTGGCCGCGATTATTGCGCCGTTCAGCGTCAGTCCGCTAGGCGGCTGGGGCGACTGGAGCATGATTGAGCGGGTGCACATCGCTTCAGAGAAATATCCCGTGACTTCGCTGGGAGCCCACAATATCTGGATCCTCGGGCCGGAGTTCGATTGGCCCACCGCGGATACAAGCGTGATTCTCTTCGGCATCACTTCTCAACAGATCGGGTTTGTGCTTTTCGGATTCGTTGCTGTTTTCGCGATGTGGTTACTCATCTGTCGATGGCGTGGCGCCATCACCATGGTGCTGGCCAGCAATGTATTGGTGCTGGGCTTCTTTCTGTTTAGTACGCGCATGCACGAGCGGTACCTGTTTCCAGCGGTGGGGTTGAGCATTCTGTTGATGGTCATGGATTGGCGGTATCGCTGGTTTGCGGCAATTATGGGGACAGTCGTGGTCATCAATATCGCAGGGCGATTCGCCTGGCCGCTCTATGATTCGTGGAACGGCTGGAGGTCCTTGGTCACCTTGCAGTGGCTGGAGCATGCCTGGTTTGTGCAGTTGATGGTCGCAATTACGGTCGTTGCATTTCTGGGGTTATCTATTGAAGGAACCAGACGCAAAAGCCCTTGACGTATTGACCGTACCCATGTATCATTCAGGTTCGCGCTTTGGCCGCGATGCACAGCAAAGGCATCCGGCTACATCGCGGAGAGTGTATGGACTGGGCGACACGTTGCGGCGAGTATATCACGAAAACAACAGGGATTTTGGGAGGGGAGCATTGTGTCTCCTTTCTCGGCGTGGTGTGCAGAACGAACGAGTCGTTACCCCTGATACAGCATCACATAGCTCTCACCGACAATTCCTAATCTCATAGTCCTCCGGGTGTGCGAACTCTCCTCGCATGCTCGCAATGTCATGACCCTTGTCAATCCGTTGACAGCGGCATGAAAGGAACGGTGAATGGCTGTCCAACCAGATCTGCGGACATCAGCACTGACGCATGACCCTGCCGTAATGCAGGTTGCCTCCAATGTTGGTATCGACCGCAAGTCATATTCTCAAATTCCGCTTGTCCTCGAGATCCCGAATCTCGTCCAGATCCAGCTTGAATCCTTCAAGTGGTTCGTGGAAGAGGGCCTGCGTGAGCTTCTCGATGAGATCTCGCCAATTGAGGATCATCACAAGAAGCTCGAGCTTTCCATTTCTCGACCTCGCTTCGATTCCTACACCACCCGCATGCCGGATGGTCCGGAAAAGCAGCGCGCCGAGAAGGATCAGCGTGTGGCAGAAGTGTTCTGCCGCGAGCGTGATCTCACCTTTAGTGCTCCGCTGCGCGTGAGTGCCACCCTCAAGACCACCTCTGAGCATGGCGAGATCCTGGAAGAAACCGACGACGATATCTTCCTCGGCGATTTCCCCATGATGACAAGCGACGGTACCTTCATCATCAACGGTGCCGAGCGTGTGGTTGTTTCGCAGTTGGTGCGCTCCCCGGGTGTGTACTTCGATCGCGATATCGATCCGGCAACCGGTCGTCCGCTGGCCAAGGCCAAGCTGATCCCGAACCGCGGTGCCTGGCTCGAGTTCGAGACCAGCAACAAGGATGTTCTTTCCGTTAAGGTCGATCGCAAGCGCAAGATGCCGGTAAGCATTCTGCTGCGTGCCGTTGGCATTGTGAATAACGACGATCTCCTGGATGCCGTGGCCGATGTGGATACCAATCCAGATCACCGCTACATGGCCTCCACCATCGATCGCGAGAACACCACCACGCAGGAAGAAGCGCTCATCGAGCTCTACAAGCGCCTGCGACCTGGTGATCCGCCAACCAAGGACAACGCGGCCAACATGCTCGAGAACCTGTTCTTCGAGCCACGCCGCTACGATCTCGCCAAGGTTGGTCGCTACAAGCTGAACAATCGTCTGCACGAAGCTGACGAGGCCAACAAGACCGAACAGCGCGTGTTGCGCAATGAAGACCTCATTGCCATCATTCGCGAGATGATTCAGATCAACAACGGCAAGGGCCACATCGATGATATCGATCACCTCGGCAATCGCCGCATCCGCAGCGTTGGTGAGTTGATTCAGATGCACGTCCGTACCGGTTTCCAGCGCCTCGAGCGCGGTATCCGCGAACGCATGACCCTCATGTACCCGGAAAAGGAAAAGGCTGGCGAGACCCTCAAGCCGAAGGAACTCATCAGCACCACCCGTCCGGTAATGGCTGCCGTGCGCGAATTCTTCGGAAGCTCGCAGCTCAGCCAGTTCATGGATCAGCTCAATCCGCTCGCCGAGCTCACCCACAAGCGCCGTCTCTCGGCACTTGGTCCGGGTGGTCTCAGCCGCGACCGTGCCGGCATGGATGTTCGTGACGTTCACCCAAGCCACTACGGTCGTATCTGCCCGATTGAAACGCCGGAAGGTCCGAACATCGGTCTCATCGGTTACATGGCCAGCTACGGCAAGATCAATCCGTACGGATTCCTTGAAACCCCGTATCGCCGTGTGGTTTCGCTGCTGGATGTGAAGAATCCGATGATTCCTTTGGAAGGTCAGATTGTTCGCGATGACGTGGTCGATGAATCCGGTAAGGTACTTGCCGAGGCTGGCGCCACACTCACGGCAGACGATGTCAAGAAGATCACCGATGCCAAGGTTGCGCAGGTGCGCATCAAGCCGGTAGCCTCCACCATCATCGATTACCTCTCGGCCGATCGCGAAGAGGGCGTGCTTATTGCACAGGCCAACACCGCGCTCGATGAAGAAAATCGATTCGTGGAGGATGAAGTGGTGGTTCGCCGTGTAACCGGCGGTCACAGCTTCCCGACTGTCAACTCCGCCAACGTGAACTACATGGATGTTTCGCCGAAGCAGGTAATCTCCATTGCTACGGCCCTCATTCCGTTCCTTGAGCACGACGATGCCAACCGCGCCCTCATGGGTGCAAACATGCAGCGCCAGGCCGTGCCGCTTCTGCGTCCGCAGAGCCCGGTCATTGGTACTGGTATGGAGTACTTCGTCGCCCGTGACTCCGGACAGGTGGTTGTGGCTCAGGAGCCAGGCACCGTACTTTCCGCCAGCGGCGAGAAGATTGTGGTGAAGACGGACGAAGGCGATGAGAAGGTGTACACCCTGCGCAAGTTCGTGCGCAGTAACCAGGACACCACCATCAACCAGCGCCCGATCGTGCACGCCGGTGAGCGAGTACTCGCCCGCCAGGTTATCGCCGATTCCAGCTCCACCGATCAGGGCGAAATCGCCCTCGGTCAGAACGTGGTGGTGGCATACATGACCTGGGAAGGTGGCAACTTCGAAGACGCCATTCTCCTCAGCGAGCGCCTGGTGCGAGACGATGTCTACACCAGTATTCACATCGAGAAGCACGAAGCCGAGGCCCGAGACACCAAGCTTGGTCCGGAAGAAATCACCCGAGACATCCCGAATGTCGGTGAAGATAGCCTGGCCAACCTCGATGAGAACGGCATCATTCGCATCGGTGCAGAAGTTCATCCGAACGACATTCTGGTCGGTAAGGTAACTCCGCGTGGTGAAACCGAGCTGAGCGCTGAAGAGCGATTGCTCCGCGCCATCTTCGGTGAGAAGGCCCGCGAAGTGAAGGACACCAGCCTCCGCGTACCACACGGTGTGCATGGCAAGGTGATCGATGTTAAGCAGTTCAGCCGCGAATCCGAAGAGGATCACGAGCTCCCATCTGGTGTGAACCAGAGCGTGCGCGTGATGATTGCGCAGAAGCGCAAGATCTCTGAGGGCGACAAGATGGCCGGTCGCCACGGTAACAAGGGTGTTATCAGCCGCATTCTTCCGATCGAAGATATGCCGTACCTGCCGGATGGAACTCCGGTGGATATCATCCTCAACCCGATCGGTGTACCGAGCCGCATGAACCTGGGTCAGATTCTGGAGACCCACCTCGGTTGGGCCGCGAATGCCATGGGTTACAAGGTAGCCACACCGGTGTTCGATGGTGCCGAGGAAGAAGACATTCGCGAAGCCCTGCGAGAAGCCGGCCTGCCAGAGGATGGCAAGGTGGATCTCTACGATGGCCGCACCGGCGAGAAATTCGATCGCCCGGTCACCGTTGGTATCACCTACATGCTCAAGCTTGCCCACCTTGTGGAAGACAAGATCCACGCTCGCTCCACTGGCCCGTACAGCCTCGTTACCCAGCAGCCGTTGGGTGGTAAGGCCCAGTTCGGTGGTCAGCGATTCGGTGAGATGGAAGTTTGGGCGCTCGAGGCCTACGGTGCTGCACACATCCTGCAGGAAATGCTCACCGTGAAGTCCGACGATATCGTGGGCCGTGTCAAGACCTACGAAAGCATCGTCAAGGGCGAGCCGATCGGCGAAGCCGGTGTACCGGAATCGTTCAAGGTGCTCGTGAAGGAACTTCGCAGCCTTGGTCTCTCCATCGATGTCATCAACGAAGATGAGCAGACCGTGGATATCAATGAAGAAAGCTCACGCGATCTTCTCACCAATCTCGATCGCATCAACCTGAGCGGTTTCGAGAAGGGTGCTGAGTAACAGTGGCTGACGCTGGAGGAACTATGGAAACAATCAACACATCTGGTGCAGCTTTGGAACCGGTGCGCTCGGGATTCTCCCGCAACGACCGTGACAAGAACAGTCAGGTGCTGGACGTCAACAACTTCGACGCCATCCGCATCCGTCTGGCATCGCCGGAGGCCATCCGCGGATGGTCTCGCGGCGAGGTCGTGAAGCCGGAAACCATCAACTACCGTACGCTCAAGCCAGAGCACGGTGGTCTCTTCTGCGAGCGCATTTTCGGTCCCACCCGGGATTGGGAGTGCTACTGCGGTAAGTACAAGCGCATTCGCCACGCTGGCACCGTTTGCGACAAGTGTGGTGTAGAAGTCACCCGATCCAAGGTGCGCCGCGATCGAATGGGCCACATCGAGTTGGCCGCGCCGGTTGCACACATCTGGTACGTAAAGGGCACCCCGAGCCGACTCGGTTTGCTGATGGATATCACTCCTCGCAATCTCGAGCGCGTGCTCTACTTCGCCAGCTACCTCGTAACCGATGTGGATATCGAGGCGCGTGACCGCACCATCGAAGAAATCCGCGAGATGAGCGATGAGACCATCGCTGAAATCGAGAACGAAGCTGCTGAGCGCATCGCCCAGATCCGTCAGGATACCCAGGCCAATGTCGATAACCTCGAAGAGGGAGCCGGCGGACTGGTGGAGCGATTCGAACTCGAGATGCAGGAGAAGCTGGAAGAGCTCAAGGAGAGCTACGAAGCTGAACTCGCCGAGATCGAGGCCCAGAAGGGCAACGAAGCAGACAAGCAGCGCAAGTGGGAACGACGAATCATCGTTCGCAAGGGCACTGAAGTCGATGATGACAGCATCCAGAAGCTGAACGATCGCTACGAAGAGCGTCAGCAGGAAATCCGCGACGAGGCCGATCAGCTTCGCAGCGGTGGCGATGCCATGTCTGGCGCCGAGGGTGATCTCATCACCCACGAAGCCAACCAGGAAATCAAGAAGGTTCAGGCCGAGGCCGATGAGAAGGTTCGACTGGAAGAAGAGCAGCGCGACGAGATTCTTCGCTCTGTGACCCGACTGGTTGAGCGCGAAATTCTCACCGAAGCTGAGTACCGTGAACTTACTGACATCTTGCCGCCAGGCGTATTCAAGGCTGGTATGGGTGCCGAGGCCGTGTTCGACCTCATCATCAACAAGGTCGATCTGGATGAGCTCGCCATCGAGCTCCGCCAGGATATGCAGGCCACTTCCGAGAACAAGCGCCGCAAGGCCACCAAGCGACTCCGCGTGGTGGAAGCCCTGCGCAAGAGCGGTAACCGACCTGAGTGGATGATCTTCACCACCTTGCCGGTAATTCCACCCGAGCTTCGCCCGATGGTGCAGCTGGATGGTGGCCGCTTCGCGACCTCCGACCTGAACGACCTCTACCGACGCGTCATCAACCGAAACAATCGCCTCAAGCGATTGCTGGAGCTTGGTGCCCCGGAAATCATCGTTCGCAACGAGAAGCGCATGCTGCAGGAAGCCGTCGATGCTCTCATCGATAACGGCCGCCGCGGTCGTGTGGTGTCCGGTTCCGGCAAGCACAAGCTCAAGAGCCTCAGCGACATGCTGAAGGGTAAGCAGGGCCGCTTCCGCCAGAACCTTCTCGGTAAGCGTGTGGATTACTCCGGCCGTTCCGTAATCGTGATTGGTCCGGATCTGCAGCTGCATGAGTGCGGTTTGCCGAAGCGAATGGCTCTGGAACTCTTCAAGCCATTCGTGATGCGCAAGCTCGTGGATATGGAGCACGCACACAACATCAAGAGCGCAAAGCGCCTGGTGGAACGCGTGAACCCGGTTGTTTGGGAAGTGCTTGAGGATGTGATCAAGGATTACTACGTACTCCTCAATCGTGCCCCAACCCTGCACCGCCTCGGTATTCAGGCATTCAAGCCCCGCTTGATCGAAGGTTCGGCTATTCAGCTGCACCCGTTGGTCACCGGTGCCTTCAATGCCGACTTCGACGGCGACCAGATGGCTGTTCACGTGCCGCTGAGCAAGGCTGCCCAGCTGGAAGCCAAGGAGCGCATGCTGAGTGTGCACAACCTCCTGGCACCTTCCAGTGGTGAGCCGATCGTGGCACCGAGCCAGGATATCGTGCTTGGTATCTATTACATCACCAGCGAAGTCGATTACGAGACCGAGCTGGCGAAGGGCACTCTGCCGAAGGGATGGGGCAAGCGATTCTCCAGCCTCGGCGAGGTCGAGCTGGCATACGCCAGCGGCCTGGTAGAACTGCAGGCCAAGATCTTCGTGCGCACCAACCGCGATGGTGGCGAGATGAAGATGGTGGAAACCACCGTCGGTCGCGCCCTGTTCAACAATGTGCTGCCGGAAAGCCTTGGCAAGTACTACAACGAAACCCTCGGCAAGAAGGGACTCCGCATGGTGGTGGCAGATGCCTTCCGCACCTACACGGATCCGTTCGAAACCGCGAAGATCGTGAACGATATCAAGAACCTCGGTTTCCGCATGTCCACCAAGGGTGGTCTCTCCATCGCCCTGAGCGATGTGACCATGACCGAAACCAAGCCCGAGATCGTGGAAGCGGCGGAAGAAGAAGCCGCTCGCATCGATCGCTCTTGGCGCCGTGGTTTGACCTCGGAAGAAGAGCGACTCCGCGAGCTGGAGCGCATCTGGAACGATGCCCGTGACCAGATCGCATCCGATGTGGAACAGCGCCTTATGGGCCAGAACTCCGTCTACATGATGGCGGATTCCGGCGCGAAGGGTTCCATGAACCAGATCAGCCAGATGGCTGGTATGCGCGGTCTTGTGTTGGATACCAACGGTAAGATCATCGATATTCCGATTAAGGCCAACTACCGCGAAGGTCTCACCGTGTTGGAATACTTCCTTTCCACCCACGGTGCCCGTAAGGGTATGGCCGATACCGCCATCCGTACTGCCGACTCCGGTTACCTCACCCGTCGCCTGGTCGATGTGGCGCAAGACGTCATCATCACCATGGCCGATTGCGGTACCGAAGCTGGCATGGTTGCCCTGCGCATCGATTCCGATGGCAAGGAGTACTCGGATGATGAGTACCGAAGCCGCATTCTTGGCCGCATTGCAGCCGAGGATGTCATCCATCCGGAAACCGGCGAGATCATTGCCGAGCGCGGTGAAGAACTCACCGAGTTCAAGGCAATGGAAGATGGTTCCACCATCGATCTCGTTGCTCGCATCATCGAGGCCGGACCGGAAACCAAGGTCAAGATTCGCACAGTGATGACCTGTGAAGCCGAGCACGGTGCCTGCCAGGCCTGCTACGGTCGCAGCCTTGCCACCGGCAAGCTGGTGAACCTGGGCGAGGCCGTAGGTGTTATCGCCGCGCAGTCCATCGGCGAGCCGGGTACCCAGCTCACCATGCGCACCTTCCATAGTGGTGGTGTGGCTCGTGCCGATATCACCACCGGTCTTCCGCGTGTGGAGGAGTTGTTCGAAGGTCGCCAGCCGAAGGGTGCTGCCCTTATGGCCAACCGACCGGGTAAGGTCGCAATCGAGCGAAGTGATCTCGGTACACGACTCACCATCAGCTCCGTCGAGGAAATCAGCTGGCGTCTCGAACTGCCGGAAGGCTACGAGGTTCAGTTGCAGCCCGGCGACGATGTGGTGAAGAACAAGACCGTGATCGCTAAGAACGATGCCGATGACAAGATCGTCTCCGACATCGACGGCCGGTTCTTCTTCGATGATCCAACCCTGTATGTCCGCGAGGACAAGACAGAGGCCGAGGAGTATCAGATCAATGTGGACGACACCCTGCTCGTTGAAGACGGCCAGGATGTAACCGCAGGCACCCAGTTGACCTACGGTAACAAGGATCCGCATCAGATTCTGCGAACCCTCGGTGCTGAGGAAACCCAGCGCTACATCATCGATGAAGTGCAGAAGGTGTACCGCCAGCAGGGCGTTAACACCAACGACAAGCACATCGAGGTGATCTGCCGCCAGATGCTGCGCAAGGTGATGATTCAGGATCCGGGCGATACCGACCTGCTGGAAGGCGATACCGTTGATCGGTTCGAGTTCCACAGCAAGAACGATCAAGTTCTTGCCCAAGGTGGTGAACCGGCTACCGCGTTGCCGATGCTGCTTGGTATCACCAAGGCCAGCCTCGAGACGGATAGCTTCCTCTCCGCGGCGTCCTTCCAGGAAACCACACGAGTGCTCACCGAAGCCGCCATCAACGGCAAGGTCGATCACCTGCGCGGTCTGAAGGAAAACGTGATCATCGGTAAGCTGATCCCGGCGGGATCCGGCTTCGATGCTCGCCTCAAGCGCCAGGAAGAGCAGCTCTCCGAGCTGGATCAGGCCACGCTTGCGGCCATGGGCGTCGAGCCAGAGGCCGAACCGGCTGAGGAAGAGGACTACCAGGAGCTCATGGCTGCCGGTGTCATCGCCTCATCCGAAAGCGAACCCAGTGAGCGATCCGGGTTCGGAGTCGTAACCGACGAAGACGTCGACGGATCCGGAAACGACTAGTTTCCAG
>JAFAEA010000216.1 GCA_023424355.1 Chloroflexota bacterium
GTCGGCGGCAAGATTTACAAGTAGCTTCTGGAACCCGTGCATAAGGGCAGGCGTACGCGGAGTCGGGCCCATGATACCCGCACATAAGGGCACGCTTCGCTGCTCACGGTGTTCGGCCGCCTTCGGCAGCACGGGCCTGCGGAGGTGAGGTGCGGGCGTAGGCGGTGTCAGGTCCGGGGAGGAGATGGAGGAGAAGGTGAAGAAGTGAGGTTTTTTCCGGGCCCGGAAAATTGTCTCCTCTCCACCTTCTCCCACTTCTCCTTATGAAGCGGCCTCTTTTTCCACTGGTGGATACCACGCCCAGTAGCTGCCTTCGTTGCGACTGATAATGCGCAGGCGTTGCTTGGCGGCCTTCAGGCTGTGTTCCTTGATCCCGGCCAGCTCGGCTGCCTGCAGCAGAGGTTTTGCCGACTTCGGCTCACCATCCAGGTACTCCAGCAGCCAATCCGCAGCTTCATCACTCGGTGAGATTCGCTTCTCCGAATCAGCCGACTTCGACTTGCCGTTGAACAGATCGTCGATCGACATTTGGAGCGCGCCGTGGAACTCCATGGCGCCATCCAGAGGTCGGCTAAACATGATCGGACTCGGAGCCACCGAGTAGTTGCTTTTGGTGACGCCGAAGATCTTGCGTTTGGGCTGCTCCGCCACCTGCATATCCTCTGGCACGTCATTCACCATCCAGATGCAGCGCGCCAAGGCAATGAACGCGGTACTGCCCATCAGCTTCTGCATTGCGCGAGTTTGGCCATCTGCCTTGCCGATGTGCATGATGCCAAGAATGGCAACTCCGGTCTCCTCGGCCAGCTGCACGAGTGGCCCGAGTGCAGCTCGTACCTCGCCTTCACTGTTCTTATCGGTGCTGGGGAGGTAGCTGCTGATGGGATCGATGATAACCAGGCTGATATCGTGCTTTGCAACCGCATACCGGAGCGACTCTACATCGCGTTTGAGATCCAGCAGACGGTTGCCTTTCTGCTGACTTTTGAAACCTCGCAGAAAGTGGACTCGTTCCGTGTTGGCACCATGTACTTCCAGTCGCGGTTTCACCACGTGTGCCACATCATCTTCCGCGGCCAGCAGCAGGGTATTCATTTGGTCGGCACGGGTTCCATCCGGGAGAATTCCGCCGTTACTCAGCGTGGCGGCAAGGCTCATGGTGATGGTGCTCTTGCCATCACCGGCATAGCCACCGAGCAGCGAGAACATGCCCTTCGGTAGCCAGTTCCTCCAGATCCAATCTATCGGTTTGGCTTCCACTTCGTCCAGCCGAACGATATCGATCTGCTCGATGGTATCCGGCACATCGGAGATGGAGGATTCATCCAGTGAATCGTGGATGTGCTGGAACAGGGCGTCCCGAGTGTTGCCCTGAGCAAACCAGTCATCCAGTCCGCACTTGGCGCCATCCGGAAGATCGGGCATGAGGAGATATTTCACCCTTGCGCCCTTGCTCTTGAGAAAGTCGGACAACCGCTCCAACGCTTTCCGCACGGACTTTTTGGTCATCACATCGCTATCGAATGCCAGCACTACCTCGCGACGATTGAGGGCGATCTGCTCCCAATCGGCCAAGGCGGTTTTGCCGCCGTGCTCGTTGGTCCCGCGCCATCCCCACACGCCCTGAAGCCCAATGGTGACCCCGAGTCCTTGTGTTGAGCCAGAATCAACTTTCTTGGCTCCTTCGGTAATCCACAGGGGTACGGTTGGATTGTCCAGCGCACCTTTTGTGTGCGGGGGAACATCGATTACCTGACGAGCTCCGGCGGCCGTTTCGTACTTGAGCGGCTTCCCATCTTTATCCGTTCGAGGTGAATCGGGCTTCAACTGCCAACACTCCACCTTGCTATTGACGGTATGGATGGGAATCAGCAATCCCGACCGGCGCTGATAGCTGGCGAACTCCTTCGGGAGATCATCGGGATTGGTGATGCTTCGGTACCCTCGCTTTCTGATGATCAGGTCGATGATGCCGCTGCCCTTCTCAAGTTCTTCACGATGTTCCGGGGAAAGATAGTTTTGGGTGGACACTTCCAGCCTCCTTGGGGTGTGCCATCCACAATCAGGGATAGCGATCAATACACACAGGAGCTCTGGCTCTCTACTATCTATACGCATCGGCGCGATCCGAATTTGACCGAATCCGCGATTTTCGCCAAGAATTTAACAATTGACACTGTTTTGAGAGGGGAGATGGTGAAGAAGGTGAAGGGGGGAAGTTTTTCACCGGCCCGGGAAATTGTCTCCCCTCCACCTTCTCCCCCTTCTCCTCATGAACACACCATGGCCCACGGCTCCCTACAGTGCGAAGGGAATCGTGGGCCGGTTGGATTTCTGAATCCGATGACAGATGCTATGCAGTCGCGGCCTTTGCGCGCTTCTCCATGATGGTGGTGCTGTGACCGCCATCGAGGCGAGCATCCGGATTGATGTGCACCAGCGCATGGTTCACCGCGGTCACCGCCTCGGCGGAGCCAGTCGCGATGAGCTTGAACTTGGCCGGATACGTGGCGATATCGCCAGCGGCAAAAATACCCGGAATGCTGGTTTGCATGGTCTGGATATCCACCACAATCGAGTTGCGCTGCAGCTCGAATCCCCAGCTCTTCAACGGTCCAGGATCGGCCTTGAAGCCGATGGCGCAGATGAGCTCATCCACCTCCACATCCTGGGTGGTGCCATCCTTGTGGGCGAACGTGAGGCTGGCAATGCGACCGTGATCGCCGGCGCGAACCTCGGTAACTTCGTACTCTGGATAGTGCAAATCGACGCTGCTGGCGACCAGTTCTTCCACGGTGCTTTCGTGCGCGCGGAACTTGCTGCGGTGAATCACACGCACGCTCTCGGCAATCGGCTCGAGGGTGAGCGCCCAATCCACGGCGCTATCGCCACCACCGACCACCACGACCTTCTTGTCGCGGAAATCTTCGATGTGCTTGGCGAAGTAGTGCACGCCCTTGCCTTCCAGCTCATCCACACCGCTGGCGGTGAGGCGAGTCGGCTCGAAGGCACCAACACCGGCAGCGATGATGATGGCGCGGCTGCGGCGGAAACCCTTGCTGGTTTGCAGGGCGAAGGTGCCATCTTCCAGTTCAAAGAGGCTCTGCACCTGCTCACTCAAGCGGATAACCGGATCCGCCTTCATTGCCTGCTCGAGACATGCGGCAGCGAAATCCTTGGCCAGCACGCGAGGGTAACCGATGACATCGTAGATGTACTTTTCCGGGTACATGGCGGTGCACTGACCACCGGCTTCCTCAAGGGAATCGATGATCTGCACACTCATGCCGCGCAAACCGGCATAGAAGGTGGCAAAAAGCCCGGTTGGGCCAGCGCCGATTATATTGAGATCGTACACCGGCTCGTTGATGAACTCGGGAGAGTTCAGAAATGCTGTATCGGTCACGGAACGTGTTTCTCCTAAATATGCGGTGCGGCGACAACCTTGTCCCATATCCAGCATAGAATACTATCCGACCGGGTGGGTCGGAAACCCGTGTTTGTGGGAAGCTATTTCGCATCTGGACGTTGCGCACAAGCGGTGGCGGCAGCGATAGGCAGGGAGTCCAGTGGGCGACAATCGTATTAAGCAATGGGCACAAGCGCGGATGACCCCGGAATCGTGGAACCGGATTGTCGGCACGATCCAGGCGGGAGGACGCGGCGTGCAGCGCTCGGCTGTCGAGCTTCGGCATTGGGCGAGTATCGGCAGCGATACTGTCACCAGTTTCCGCAACGCTCGCGTTGAGCCGTGGCGTCTGGTTTTCAGCATCGCCATCATTCTGATCCCGATGTTCATCCTTAGTCTGCTGCCCATCACCATCCCTGCAGCCATTTTGGTGGCGCTATTGCTCACCCTGATTTTGCTGAGCACCTACACCGCCGATTGGGTTGGCGGCTTCTCGAGCATGATCACCGGTCTGGTAGTGCTGGATATTCTGTTTGTTGGCCAGCGCAATGAGTTCGATTTCTGGAAGGATTCAACCCGGCTCTGGGTGATCGTGTTCTATCTGCTCACCGCCTCCGCGCTGATCGTGATGATGGAGCACCTGAAGCACGAACTCGCCATCGCCAAGATCGAGGCATCTGCACTTCGGGCCGCGAACACTGCCTTCTACTCCGTCGAGATCGCCGCTGCCCAGCGCCCTGCAGGCGATAGCGAAGCCTACGTCGGCGTTTTGCAGATGATTCTCACCGCCATGGCGAGAGTGAATCGGGCCAGCGCCGGTGCACTGTACCTGGTGGATGAACCGAACAATGCCCTCGTCCACGCGGCGACATACGGCGCGGAAGACGATGGCGAACTGTTGGACGGCGATGAGACAAATCGCGTGATTCCGATGGATTTCGGATTCGTGGGTCGGGTGGCTTCCGAGCGGCGGCCGGTGGTGATTTCCGATATCCGCAACGATGCCGAAGTCTCGGATGTGATCGCCATCAATCCACATGTGCGCTCGGTATTGGGCGTCCCGATTTTCGATGGCCAGAACGAACTGGCAGGTGTCGCCTGGGTGGGTTTGTACGTCACCTATCGCTTCACGCAAACATCGCAGGCACGGTTGCAGGCTCTCGCCTACCGCACCATCGCCTTTATGGAGGCCGCTCGCCTCGCCGACCAGCAGGTGGAAGAGCTCGGCCGCGTGCAGGATAGCCATCGTCGCTTGCAGGCCGTCATTCAAACCATGCCAGAAGCCGTGATGGTGGTTCGACCACCGCATGGTCAGATTGTGACCAGCAATGCCGCCGCGCAGAATCTTTTCGGACTCAACCGACCGGGGGCGTCGCTGAATCTGCGCCGCATCGATCAACTCAACATCACACCGGATCCACCGGAGCTCGATATCGAACTGCCGATGACGCAATCGATGCGCGATGGTTCGACCGTCACCAGCGTGGAGCTCATCGTCAAGACGCCAGATGGTCGCGATGTACCCGTTGTGGCCAGTGCTGCGCCCTTGATCACCGAAGATAACGAAGTCGATGCCGTGGTGGGTGTGTTCCAGGATGTATCGCCGCTGAAGGAAGCGGAACGCCTGCGCGACGAATTCATCTCGGTGGTCTCGCACGAACTCCGGTCGCCGCTGACGCCAATCCGTGGCTTTGCGCAGGTGATTTCGCGCGATCTCGCCAAGGAGGGCGGTCACGATCAGCACATCAAGTACCTGCAGACCCTCGAGCTCCACACCGATCGCCTTCTGCGACTGGTGGACGACCTCCTCGATGTTTCTCGCATGCGCGCCGGCCGCCTGAGCGTGCTCCACGAAGATGTGGATCTGGTGAAGATCGCCAATGCGGTGGTGGATAGCAAGCAAACCGGCCAATCCACCCACAACGTGGTGCTGCAAACCGAACTGGAGACACTCCCCGTGCGCATGGATCGGGATCGCCTCATGCAGATCCTGGATAATCTCGTTGGCAACGCGATCAAGTACACCGATGAGGGCACGGTTACCGTGGAACTCACTGCCGATGATGAGCAGATTCATCTTGCCGTTTCAGATGAGGGACGCGGTATTCCGGAACGGGATCGCGAATCGCTCTTTAGCGCGTTCTACCGCACGCGTGATGCGAACGAGAGCGCAGTTCCGGGTCTCGGACTGGGCTTGTACATCGTTCGAGAGCTCGTAACCGCACACGATGGCCAGATCTTCATCGATGAATCACCAGCGGGCGGTGCGCGCTTCAATGTGGAGTTCCCGCGAGAAGCAGAAGGAACCACCGAGAACTAATCGCCAACAGGAAAGAGGCAGTCGGGATCGGATCTCGACTGCCTCTTTTGCTTGCTTGAACCGTGTTGGGATTCCGACGTTACGGCGCGCCGCCGGTACCATCGCCGCCCAGGAATGGCGGTACAGCGCCGGATGTGCCATCGCTGGGACCTTCGTCCACACCGTTCCCGGTGTACCAGGCACCACCGGTGCCGTCGTCGGATGCGCCCTCGGCCGTCGGCTGCAGAGTCGATTCGCCAGAAGTCGAATCAGAGGACGAATCAGTTGACGATCCTCCCGTGCTTTCGGTTGAAGTGCCCTGGGAGGTGCCGGAATCGGTGTTGCCGGAACTCACCGGAACATCGTTACTGCCGCTCGGCTGGGTGCTTTCGTCCACCACACCGGAATCCTGAGGAGCGGTGACGACCGGTTCTTCATATACCGGTTCTTCTACCACGGGTTCTTCAACCACCGGAGCTTCGGGTTCTGCTGCCTGCGGATAGAGAATCGCCGAACTGTTGGCGATGGTCATCGAATCGGTATCGAGTCCGTTGCCGCTGACGGTGTAGAACACACCATCGGCAATCCACATCACCTTGTCGTAAATCGGAGTGTCGGATCCTTCAGGGATGCCGAGATCGTGAATGGCGGGATAGCCCATCACACTGGCGTTCACGCTCAACTGCACATTGAGATTGGCTTCGGAGCCAGCAGGGAACCCGCCACCGGCAACACCAGTGATGTAGAGGAACGAATTACCGGCATAGAAGTAGATGCTATAGCTTCCGCCACCTGCGTAAACCTCCGGTGCACTACCGGATACCGGACCAGGCAACCACGACGGCACCATCACCGGAATTCCGCTGGATGTGAGGTAACTCTCGGATTCGGCGCTCAGCCAGCCCACCGTTTGGGCGGAAGAATCCTGATGGTTGATACGGTCCACAACGGGCCATGCAACCAAGGCAAAAACGAGGGCAAAAATAGGAAGCAAGGCTGCACGCGAACTGCGAAGCCGGGTATAGGTCATGCGGGAAAACCTCCTGAGGAGAGACAGGATCTCGAGGTTGCATAGCGAAAATGGCGGGCACCATGCACCAGAGTCTCTCATCAGCAAAGGTAGCCCATTAGAGACGGCATCGTCGATACGTCCGTACGGTCAAATCTGGAAGAGCATCATCATTTCCCGCATGGCACGGCAAATTGTCTGCTTTTCCCGTATACTGAGGTGTTATCTGGGCGCTTTGCGTGGATGCTTTCCTTGCAAGGCGGCTATGTCGTGCACACATCGGAGGTTAATGTGCAGACCAAAGTCATTCCATTGGTGCCACATGGACAACAACCAACACCAGCACCAAGCAGCAGCCACCCAATTCCGGCAAACGGCAAGAAGTTCTTTATCTGGACCATGGGTTGCCAGATGAACGAGGCCGATAGCCAGAAGGTAGCTGCCATGCTGCAGGAGGTGGGCTATCGCAAGGCGGAGAGCGAGAACGATGCCGACATCGTGATCCTCAACTCCTGTGTGGTTCGTCAGGCTGCGGAAGACAAGGTCGCCGGTCGGCTGGATTATCTCGGCCGATTGAAGAAGCAGAAGCCGGAGATGCCACTGGTGCTCACCGGTTGTATGGTGACTCGCCAGCAGGAGAAGCTGAAGCAGCGATTCCCGCACGTCGATCTCTTCTTCAACCCGAGCGATTTCGACAAGCTGGTCGAAGTCGTGCCGGAACTGGAGATGCTGGAAGACGATCTCGCCAGCCTCCCCCACTACTATCAGCCACAGCTCACTGGCAACAAGGTGGGTGTATCGGCATTTGTGCCCATCATTTATGGCTGCAACTTCGTTTGCAGCTACTGCATTGTCCCTTACCGTCGCGGCAAGGAAACCAGCCGCCCGTTCAACGATATCGTCACCGAAGTCGAACGACTGGTGGATAACGGTGTCCGTGAGGTGACACTGCTCGGCCAGACCGTGAATGCCTACGGTTACGATCTGGAAGAGAAGAGTTCACTCAGCAAACTGCTCGAGGCAGTCGACAAGATCCCGGGGCTGGATCGCCTCCGCTTCCTCACCTCGCATCCGAAGTACATGGGTGACGATGTGCTGGATGCAATCGCAAATCTGCCATCGGCATGTGAGCACATGAACCTTCCGGTGCAGGCTGGCGATAACGAGGTGCTGCAGCGCATGCGCCGCACCTACACGCGCGATCTCTGGATGGAGCGCATCGAGACCACACGGGAGAAGGTGCCTGGCGTTACTGTCGCCACGGATATCATCGTGGGATTCCCGGGTGAAACTGAAGAACAGTTCATGCAAACCTACGATATGCTGGAGCGAACCAGAGTCGACAAGGTTCACCTGGCCATGTACTCTCCTCGACCGGGCACACTCAGCTCTCGCTGGGAAGATGATGTTCCGCACGAGGAGAAATTCCGCCGACACCAGGTGCTGGAGGCCCAGCAGGAACGAATTTCCACCGAGCTCAACGAGAAGCGCCTCGGCGATACGTATGAGATTCTGGTAGAGAGCAAGGAAAAGGGCCGCTGGACCGGTCGAACCCGTGGCAACACCATTGTTCACTTCGATGACGATGGCACCACCGATGTGCTCGGCAAACTCATTGATGTAAAAATCACCAAAACAAGCCCATGGTATTTGTTGGGCGATGCCGTATCTGAACCTCGATAATAGTGAGATATTCCACAACGTTACGTGGAACCGAAAGGAACACCAGTTTGACACCTTCATCGCAGAAGCCGAAAACCAAGAAGCAGCTCAACCAGGAGGCCCTCACCGCCAGCCTCGAGCACAATTGGGAAGATGCCATTGCGCTTAACGACGAAATCCTTGGTCGTTTCCCGCGCGATGCTGAGGCCCTGAACCGCAAGGGACGAGCGTACATGGAACTCGGCAAGCTTGCCGATGCCCGTGAGAGCTACTCCGAGGCACTGAAGGCCGATCCGGCTAACATGATTGCCCGTCGCAATCTGCAGCGCCTGGAGACCATCTACCAGGCCGATGGCGCCGATGAAACTGCTCCGGCCCGCAATCAGCAGATCCCGCGCGCCAATGTGTTCATCGAGGAAATCGGCAAGACCTGGATCGATGATCTCACTCACCCTGCCGACAACGATGTGCTGGCTCAGGTGGCCCCGGGCGATGCGCTCAAGATCGTGGTCGAGGGTGAGCGCGTATTTATCCACACCATCGAGGATGTACGCGTTGGTCAGGTCGATCAGAGCATCGGCAGCCGCATGGCCCGCTTCATGGGCATCGGTCACGAGTTCGAGGTATTCGCACTCGGCCAGACCATGAACAGCCTCCGAATCATCATTCGCGAAGTCGCCAACGTCGAGGAATCGGAAGGCACCATGACCTTCCCGCGTCAGGATCTCATGAACCAGACCCTCATGCGCGAACGCGAGCAGCTTTCGCTGCGTGATGAGAGCGACTTCGACTTCGGTGACGAGGATGAAGAATCCGAGGACGATGAAGACGCCGAAGACCTCGACGATGAAGATGTGGACGACGAGGAAGATGAAGACGAGGACGATGTCGACGACTATCTCGGCGACGCCGCTCTCGATCCGGACGAGGAGAAGCCGGCCGAGTAATCAGCTCGGATAATCCTGAAAAGCACCGGTCGTTGCATGCAGCGGCCGGTGCTTTTGTGCTCTTTGGCGGGTTTGCCGCGTCTCACACTTTCACAACAATTGGAACTTGGGTATACTGCATTCATAGCAGAGGTGACGACCACAACGGCGTGGGTCCAGAGCAAGGAGAAATGCCGTGAAGCACGTCGATGAATTGAATCGCGATTCACATACGCACTGCCAGGCCGCAGAGGGATAATCCCGAGCGGTCTTTTTTGTCTCTGGAGAAAACTCATTTCTGGTATTCATAATCGAGGCGCGAAAACGCCAAAGATGACAGGAGCGATGCTGATGAACTCCAGCATGATCGGAAAAATCGAGAAAGCTCACCGTTACGCCAACGAACCGGAAAGGGTGAAATTCACCACCCTGGAATCAACGATTAGCGGTGACAACGACGATTATCACGTGAAGCTCACCGAGAACGGTTGGGATTGCAGCTGTCACACCTTCCAGAGCCAGATGCTGGAAACCTGCAGCCATGTGATGGCGATGCAGTTGATGCTCGGCAAAATGTTGGACGAATCGGTGCGATACAGCGCCCAAACCGATTTGGTAGCAGATCCACTGTAGTCAACTGAAAAAGCCATTGGAACACGTGACCCCGGTACTGATTCGCAATCAGACCGGGGTTTTCTCGTGCTTTTCTATTCGATCCGGCCAAATGTGATAC
>JAFAEA010000239.1 GCA_023424355.1 Chloroflexota bacterium
GCTTCGTGCGGCGGGCATCCGCCCGTTGGTGCGTCCGGGAGGTCCTGGCGCCGGGGCGTGGGCATCGGCGGCGACGTTCGATCATCAAATCTTTGTGCGCGCCGATGAACTTGAGCTGGCACAAAAGGTGCTTAACCTCGGATTAGATGATGGTGCTCCCCTACCCCGCGCGCGAACAGCAGCGCCGAGGGTTAACCGGGTACGAGTGCCGGGTAGCGAATAGTAACCTCGGGGAGGAATGCGTGCAGAACGCGAAGGACGCAGCAGCAGACAAGGCGGATGGCAACACGATCGTAGAGTTCATCCGCGATACATTAAAGATTGTTTCTGAGAAGCAAATTTCGGGTTTCGCCCAAATGGTGGCCTATAACGTTCTCTTTGCTACCGCACCCCTGTTGATGGTGTTGGTAGCTGGAGCAGCGGCAATTACCCGTGCGGTGAACGACGATCTCGAAAATCCGGCCCAACCGGTTCTGCAATGGATGCAGGATACGCTCCCGAGCGAAACGTCTTCCTTTCTAAACGAGCCGATTGAACGCGCAGTAAACGCCGATACCGGGTTTCTGTTTTCATTCGGTGCGATTTTCGCGATCTGGGGTGCCAGAGGTGCGGTGGCGGCGATTATCCGCGGTTTGAATGTCTCCTATGGCGTGGATAAAGATCCCCGCTCCTTCCTTTCACAAACGCTTCGATCTCTCGGGCTCACCTTGTTGCTCGTGGCATTGGTTGGTGTTGGCGGTTTGGTCTTCACCCTGGGTACCGACCTTGGTAGCGATATCGCCTCGGCCGTTGGCCTGGGCTCGGTATATGCCGAAGTCTCGTTCTGGCTTCGCTGGCCGTTGATTGCTGCAGTCGCTGTGGTGGCCGTGATGGTTCTGCATCGGTATGGACCCGCAGAGCAGCGACCATTTCGCTGGTACCTTCCCGGCGCCGCATTCACAGTCATCGGTGTGTACCTGATGACCCTCGGTCTCGGTTTCTGGTTCAGCAGATCGCAGGGATTTACTGAAGCCTACGGTGTGTTTGGTTCGGTGCTTGCGTTCATCATGTGGCTATATCTCATGGGGTTCATCGTGCTGCTGGGTGGTGTCATCAATGCGGTTGCGCATCGAATGCACGTTGCTCCCGAGAACGAGAATTCCCACTGATTCAGCCGAATTATCGTTACCAAGGTTTCACATGAAACACAATTACAGCGTAAGTACGCATATACGTTCGGGAGATTTTGGCCCCTCCCCGTCTGGTTGCAGAGCCTGGTGCCTGAACCTGCGATACTTGCCTGAGCAATTGGTGAGTTGCTGTGCGAAACGTCTGCCCACCCCTACTCGTTTGAGTAACGAAGGGGAAAGGTTGACCGATTGGCAGCTATGGAACTCACGTGGGAATGGCCACCTTTATGGCCATATGAAACCGGCAGGAGACAACGCGTGCTGACGGATGACCGTCAACTCGTTGAACGTGCCCGTGCAGGAGATGCCGATGCATTCGGCGTGCTGTTCGAGCAATACCAGCAGCCTATTCTGAATTACCTGCATCGCATGGTATCGGATCGGGCGCTTGCGGAAGATCTCACGCAGGATACGTTCATCAAGGCATACAAGTCGCTCCCGAAAACAGCGCCAGATTTGGCGTTTAAGGCGTGGCTCTATCGAATCGCAACGAACACAGCCATCTCTCACCTTCGCCGTGGGAAGATCATTCGCTGGCTGCCTTTCGTTGGCGAACATGAAACAAAGGCAGAACGAGTCGATAACCAGGTTTCGCGCTCCACTGATATATCGGTAGCGCTTGGGCAACTCCCCAATCATTACGCTTCTATTCTTCTCCTCCGTCATTATCAGGGCCTATCACTGGCAGAAACCGCACAAGCATTGGACATTACAGAAAACGCAGCCAAATTGAGACTATTCCGGGCCCGCAAGGCGTTCGCCAAGGTGTACGACGATGCACCTGGTGAAGAAGACGGGAAGGAGGGCTAGCCATGATTACACATCGCGAGGCTGAGATCCTCATTTCCGCACGTCAGGACGCCCCACTCGATCCCGTTGTTGAGCGCGAATTGCAGGCACATTTGGCAACCTGCGAAGAGTGCCGCACATTTGCGATCGCTACCGAACGCCTCACGGCAGGTATTAAGGCCATGCCTTCGATACCGGTGAATCCGCGTATCCGTCGCGAAGTGATGGAAAAGGTAAACCGGGGCCGCAATCCTCTCGCCGGCATCTTCGGTGGTATCGGTGGTGGTTTCCAAACCGGACCCGTGCTCGCAGCCGCTGCTGCGATCGTGATCATCGGCCTGTTTGGCTGGATGGCGCTTGACCGCATGGTGCTGAACGATGGCGATGGTGGTGATGACAACCAGATTGCCGCTGTTCCTACGGAAGTCCCGGTTGATGTAACCGCCGAAACAGCCGAGAACCGATATTCACCAACGGCAACGACGCCACCGGAACCGACTGCAACGACTCCAGCTGAGCCAACCGCAACGACTCCGCCGGAGCCGACGGCAACTACTCAAGCTGAGCCAACAGCAACGACGCCACCGGAGCCAACGGCAACGACTCCGCCAGAGCCGACGGCAACGACGCCACCGGAACCGACCGCGACGACTCCGCCCGAGCCAACGGCGACCAATGAACCTGAACCGACTCAGCCCGCGGATGAGGCTGAGGGTCCGGTTGATTTGACGACGATGAATGAGCCGACGGAGACCGAGCCTACTGCGACGACTGCACCGGAACCGACTGATGCTCCAGTCGAACCGACGACTGCACCGGAACCGACTGATGTCGCGGTTGAACCGACGACCGCGCCAGAACCGACTGATGTTCCTGTTGAACCAACGACCGCGCCAGAACCGACTGATG
>JAFAEA010000273.1 GCA_023424355.1 Chloroflexota bacterium
GTGCTGATGGTGGCTCACCGCCTCGAAACCATGGATATCGCCACCGATATCGTGGTGTTGGAGGATGGTGGTGTTCTCGAGCACGGTCCACGTGCCGAGCTGCTCGCTGATCCGGATTCCCATTTCAGCCGACTGGCAGCATCCATGCTCAAGGAGGTGCAGCCATGAACAATCGTCCAATGGTTTGGTATCTCTACAAGCTTTGGCGCTTTGCACCCCGACTCTGCATGATTCATGCAACGTTGTGGGGATTGGTCAACCTATCTGAATTGGCTCCGGGATTGCTGATTTCCCGCCTTATCGATGATCTCGAGGCGGGTAATGAAGATCGCATCTGGTGGCTGGTCGCCGGTTTCGCCGGCCCCGGCCTCGGCCAGGCAGTGCTCACGATCATGGCGGGTCGCCCGGAACTGGAAATGCGATTCCGCATGAGCGGTGTGGTGCGGCGAAACCTGCTGCGCATGCTCCTCGCCACTCCGGGATCGGTGGCATTGAAACGATCCGTCGGCGATACGATCAGTCGGTTCCGCGACGATGCCTACCTCGCCGAAGACGCGATGGATTGGACCAACGAAATCGTTGCTCGGGTGGCGATCTCAATCAGTGCAATAGGCGTGATGCTGTGGATCGACGTTCGGATGGCGCTGTTCAGCCTCCTCCCAACCCTCGCAATCATTTTCGGCGCACGCCTGGCCGGTTCGTATTTGGCCAAACTTCGCGAAGCCAGCAGTGAGGCCACCAGCAGCTTCACCTCAACTGTTGGCGATGTGATCGGCGCGGCTCTGCCGATTCAGGCTGCAGGAGCAGCCGACCGCACTGTGACCCACATCTCTGGTTTGGCACATGCCCGTCGCACGGCCATGGTGCGAGACCGGGTAGTGACACAGGGAGTGGAAGGCGCCACCAAAAATGCTTCTGCCATCGGCGTGGGTTTGGTGATGCTGCTTGCTGCAACGCTCATCCGCAATGGAGACATTTCCGTTGCCGATTTCGTCCTCTTCACCGCGTGGCTTGGAATTGTGGGGTCCACAGCGAATGAACTCAGCAACTATTTGGCCCAGATGTCTGCCGCAAAAGTCGCGTTCACACGCATGGAAGCCGTAACCGCCGATGCTCCTGCCGGAATGAGCATCGTCGATCACAGCCCGTTATATCTGCGTGGCGAAATGCCTGAAAAACTGCAGAATCCACCTTCGAATTCCGACGCTGCAGCGATGTACACCATCGACGTCGCCGGGAAACGGGTCCCACTGGTACCTGGCGAGATCACCGTGGTCACCGGACGAATCGGTACTGGCAAATCGCGCCTGCTGGCTTCCTTGCTGGAGCTGGACCCGGCCGGTACAGCGCAACTACATACTGATGGCGATGCCCGCATCGGCTACGTCCCCCAGATTCCACGTCTGTTTAGCGGCACAGTTCGCGAAAATATCATGCTGGGTCGGGATCTGGATGAAGCTGATCTTCAGGCCGTTATCAAGCTCGCCGCACTCGAGCGGGATATCGCGATGTTCGCGAAGGGATTCGAGACGATGGTCGGCTCCCGAGGCACACAGGTATCTGGCGGACAGGCGCAACGCATCGCGTTGGCGCGAGCACTCGTTGCCCAGCCAAATCTGCTTGTGGTGGATGATCTCTCCAGCGCGCTCGATGTGCACACCGAGCGGCAGGTGTGGCAGAACCTGAGTTCGATTGCGGGTCTCACCGTACTGGCGGTTTCGCACCGCCGGTTCGTGATCGAGCAGGCACGGCAGGTGATTGTGCTCGGTCATGGCGAAATCGAAGCGGTTGGATCGCTGACCGATCTGCTGCAGCAATCCGCCGAAATGCGTGATCTCTGGGCGAAACCGGAGGAATAGCGCGCCGGTTCATGTACAATATTCGTCAGGCGGAGAACCCCTCCGCCGGCGATGACGAGGATGGGTAGGCGCTCGATTCGAGCGATAGCAGAGAGCCGCGATTGCTGAAATGCGGCATCGACTCCCGACCGCCGAGATGACCTCCGAGCCGCACCCCGAACGAATGGTCCCTCCATTTAAGTAGATGGTGCCGGATTGCCTCCGTTATAGGGCGCACCTGTTTAAGGGGTTCATCCCCGGCGTCAGGTGACAAGGCGTGGGCCGCGAGGCGCGCGCGAACCAAGGGTGGTACCACGAGTTCGGCCATGCCCCTCGTCCCTCGGATGTAACCAGGGCATGTTGTTCCATCGCTCGATGGATTGGGAGGTACCAGCCAATGTCAGAAAATTCGGCAAAATCAACCTATTACATCATGACATCCATTCCGTACGTGAATGGACGTCCACACATCGGTTTTGCGCTCGAGGCCGTTCAGGGCGATGCCTTGCGGCGCCATCATGCGCTCAAGGGCGAAATCACGCGCTACCTCAGCGGATCCGATGAAAACGCGCTCACTGTGGTGCAGGCTGCCGAAGTGCAGGGTGCCGATCTGGTAGAGATGGTAGCCAGCAACGCCGAGGCCTTCCGCACCATTCAGGAACCACTCGCGGTGGAATATTCGGATTTCATCCGCACCAGCACGGATCCGCGCCACTTCCCCGGGGCACAGAAGCTCTGGCGCAAGATGGATGCTGCCGGCGATATCTACAAGCGCCACTATCAGGGCAATTACTGCATCAAATGCGAGCGCTTCTATCGCGAAGAAGAACTCAACGATGGCAAGTGCCCGATTCACGACACCACCCCGGAAGCCGTGGACGAAGAGAACTACTTCTTCCGCCTCAGCAAGTATCAGGACAAGCTGATCGAGCTGATCGAAAGCAATACGTTCCTGATTCAGCCGGAACACCGACGCGAAGAGATTCTCAGTTTCATCCGCGGCGGCCTGGAAGATATCAGCATCAGCCGACAGGCGTTGCGTGGTCGCGGTTGGGGCGTGCCGGTGCCGGACGATCCTGATCAGGTGATGTACGTGTGGGTCGATGCACTCAGCAACTACATCACCGCGCTCGATTACGCCGATGACAGCAGCGATCTTTACGACACCTTCTGGAAGGGTGAAGGCGAGCGCGTTCACGTGGTGGGCAAGGATATCATCCGCTTCCATGCCGTGTTCTGGCCGGCATTCCTGCTGAGCGCCAACGAGCCGATCCCCACGGTAGTGAATGTGCACGAATTCCTGCTGGCCGATGGCGAGAAGATGAGCAAAAGCCGCGGTAACGTGATCGATCCGCTGGTGATGGTGAAGCT
>JAFAEA010000313.1 GCA_023424355.1 Chloroflexota bacterium
GAGATAATAATACCACGATGCCAGTGCGAAATTGCACAAGATAACGGTATGATTTGATTCTATTTAGACGAATGTGCAGGAGGTTCTCATGCAAGTGCCATTGATCGACGCCGTTATCGCCAACGACTATGACCGAGTGCGAGACATGGTGGCATCCGGAGTGGACCTCGAATATCGTGATGAAAATGGCCGCACGCCGCTCCTGATTGCGGTGACTGCCAACAACATCGAAATCGCGCGAGTATTGATGGAAGCCGGTGCTGACGTCAATGCACAGGATGAAATCAAGGACAGCGCCTACTTGCTGGCTGGCGCTCGGGGATACAATGAAATTCTGGCTATGACGCTAGATCACGGTGCCGATCTGAAGAGTACCAATCGCTATGGCGGCACGGCTCTGATCCCTGCATGCGAACGTGGACACGTCGAGACCGTGAAACTTCTCATCGATGCCGGTGTGGATGTGAATCACGTCAACAACCTCGGCTGGACTGGACTCATGGAAGCGATTGTTCTCAGCGAAGGTGGAGACGACCACGTGCAGATTGTGAAGCTGCTCCTCGATGCAGGTGCAGATGCTTCCATAGCTGACAAGGATGGAGTGACGCCCCTTCAGCACGCGCAAGATCGCGGCTACAAGCGCATCGCGACTTTGCTCGATGGTGTCGGCGCCAAATAGTTAGCAACGAAACCCAGGATCACCATGGAAATTTCACAGCAGATCTCAGAACAGATGGCGGATATCAAACCGAAACTGCGTGGCTGGATCCACGCAGGCACGTTCCCGGTCGCCATCGCTCTCGGCATCGTTCTCATCGCGTTTTCTCGAGGCGCTGCCGCGATCACCGGGGCTGCCATCTTCATGGGAACATCGCTGCTCCTGTTTGGAGTGAGTGCGCTGTATCACCGTATTGGCTGGTCGCCGAATGTGAAGGCGATCTTTCGCCGGATTGATCACGCCAACATTTTTCTGCTTATCGCTGGTACCTACACTCCCCTCAGCCTGATGCTGCTGCCCGCCAATAAGGCCGCAATTCTGCTCGGTCTAGTCTGGACGGGTGCCCTTTTAGGCGTATTCTTCCGGGTGTTCTGGATCGGGGCTCCGCGCGCGCTCTATGTGGCCCTCTATGTGTTGCTCGGCTGGAGCGCCATGATCTTCGTGACGGACCTCTTCCGCGCGAGCTGGATCACGATGACGCTGGTGCTCATCGGCGGCGTGCTCTACAGCATCGGAGCCGGCGTCTACGGCTTCAAGCGCCCTAACCCATCGCCGAAATGGTTCGGCTTCCACGAGGTATTCCACAGTCTCACCGTGGCAGCGTTCCTTTGCCAATGGACCGGTGTGTTCATCGCTGCGCTTACCGGAGCGAAGCTGGCCAGTTAGATCTCCGGTAGTGCCGCTGTGGCCAACCCGACGAGCTCTTCGGAAAATACATCGAGCCCCTGCCAATCGGCACTCATGATCCGCACGAGATCTGCCAGCGGCACGATGAGGCGTTCCTCGATCTCGAAATCCGGTTGAACCCACGGAAGCAAATTCACACGCGCGATGTACATGTCGCGAATCATGATGTGCCCCTTTCGTTCGCCTTCCAGACACTCGCTGCGCGCATGTGCGATCAGCTTGCTGCTGGTGACTTCAGCCACCGCCTCTTCCTTCACCTCTCGGATCATGGTCTCCACGCTGCTTTCGCCGGGTTCAGGGTGTCCGCCGGGCGTATTCAAGCGGCCATTCACGTTGCGCACCAGCACGGTTTGAGTGTCATCAATCATGCAGATCGCTTCCGATCCATGGGGAGCTCCCTCCGGTTTGGCATCTGGAGAATGGAGGCTCACGCGCCAGGTTCCGCTGCTATCGGTGAGTGTGTGATAGGTGGTCATTCGTTACTCCGCAGTAAAGATGTCGTTCTTGCACTGTAGTCTAAGGGTATTGTGTTTGACTGCTATACCCCGGAGACGCCTCCATGCACCATGAAATTCTCGACATCCATGATGCCCTCAAATCTATTGCCGAGAAACAGCAGGCGAGTCCGTCCGTAAAGGCAACTCCAGATGGCAACACTTTGACTCAGATGGGAGTCAGGATGAGAGATGTGTTCGACCTCGCCAAGATACACATGTCGATGGATCTACCAATCGTTGAAGAAATGCTTGGCAGCGATATCTACGAGCTGCGAATGATCGCGGTATCAATTCTGGATTTCAAGGCGAGGAGCAAGAAGCTCACGGATGCAGATCGCAAGGCGCTTTACGACATGTACATGGATCATCACGATCTCATCAATCTATGGGATTTCGTGGATCGGGCCGCGCCCCGAGTGGTCGGCTGGTATCTGTTGGATAAAGACCGCACGCCAATGTTTGCGCTCGCCAGATCTGAACGGGCAATCGAGCGTCGCACGGCAATCACCGCATCTTTCTGGTGGATTCGCCAAGGCGATCTGGAAGACGCGATGACGTTGATCGATATGTTGCTTGAGGATGAATCGGAACTCGTCACGCGACCGGTCGGAACAGCGCTGCGAGAGGTTGGCAAAATCGATGAGCGGCTCCTGATGAACTATTTGGAGTCAAATGAACATCGGATGAAGGCGCACACCTCTCGCGTGGCGAAATCTCGCTTGTGAACGTGACACAAAAAACGCCACCTGAAAATCAGGTGGCGCTGCGTGGTGGAGATGGGGGGAATCGAACCCCCGTCCAGAACCGTCTACCGGACATGTACTACACGCTTAGTCGATGTTTTGTACCTTCCCCGGACGCCCATCGACCGGCTTCCTGGGGAGGTTGCTGAACTGGCTTGGGTGAGATCGAATCAGCGGTCTTACTCACAGCACTCCGACTTGGTGGCGCCCCGTATCGACTCCGTCGGAGTGAGAGTCGTGGGACGCGCTACCTAGAGGTCTGTGACTTAGGCAGCGTAAGCAAGTTGATTGTTGTCAACTATTGTTTTGCCCGTTTTTACGAAGCCTCGGGCGCTTCGGCGTGCAATGGCCAAGCGTTCGACCCTGTCGAAACCGGACATCCCCGTGGGCAACGATGTGCTTACCGCATCGCTGCTGATGTGATTATAGCAAAGCCCCGCCGGATTGTCGAACAGATGTGCTACAGCAACAATTTAGAAGATCGTTGAATGGAATCACCTATGCTGAGTATAGATTCGACATCCATCAAGGGGGAACTATGGTGGGCAAACCGGACATAGGCGCACTTCAACGAGCGGGTATCAACACGATTAATCGAGAAGGCGAGCATGACCACGAGCTGATCCCATTTCAGCAGCAAGATGTGGTGTTCCAGCAGATGTTTGAGTATCCGGTTTCGGACTTCTTAGCGGAAATCGGCTTCTACACAGCCGTGTTTGGGCTGAAGTCGATTGC
>JAFAEA010000364.1 GCA_023424355.1 Chloroflexota bacterium
CGGCATCTGTGCCGCCCTGCTCCACAATCTCCTTCAGCACATCGCGATTCTCAGCGGTGAGCGGCACGATAATTGATCCCGCCCGGAGATTTTGCTCCGGTCGTGCTTCGCGGGCGCGATAGACGGGAACATCCTCGGCCAGGAGATCCATGATCGCAGCCACGGAGGAGTTCTGCCGCTCGTCCAGCACCCAGGCCTTGGCGCCCGTTGCTGAAGTAACCACACCCTGATAGCTGATCGGCTTCGCCTCGTTCTCGAGTGCGAGCCCGTCAGCGATTGGCTGCTCAATCGGATACACCCGCACACCCATCTGGAGAGGCAGTGTGTGCCCAACCACATCGTATGGAGGAATTGGCGGCCCACCCTTCCACTTCCGCAGATCCGGGTAGGTTTGAACCTCCAGTAGCGTCTTGGCGAAATCACCCGCCGGCTGCGAGAGAGAAACCACATGGGTTCCTGCTGGCCAACGGACACCATCCAACTCGATTTCGTCGGTGGCTACCTGAACATCCACAAGTCCGCGCTGAAGCAGCTCAAGTAGTTCGGCAGCAGAGCCGGGATCGCGCTGATCGAATGGAATCACAAAGCCGAATGGCTTCTCGGTTGTTTCGAGCCGACCTTCATTGATCTTCTTGTAATCCCGCAACCATTGGGTGCGGAACGCGGTGAGATGCTGGAAGAATGCCTTGGCGGCAATCAGATCGTACTCAACGATATCGGCGAGGCTCCAGGTGCCACCTTCCCACACGAGCGGGTGATTCCAGGTGCGCTTTTTAGGATCAAAGCCGTAAAGACTCGTGAGCTCCGATTCCTTGATCTCTACCGAGGTGGCCAGCTTCACGCTCGCCGCTTCGCCCAGCAGATCCACACTGCCGTGGTAGTTACCGTAAGCGAGTGATGGCGAAAAGTTATCGAAGATGGCATTTGTCACAACGCCGGCCTTGCCTTCGGATGTGAGGCGTTGAGCGATGTGTGAACCCAGACTGGCGAAACCCTGTTGAATGATCGGATCCTGATTAGGATCCAGTGGATCGATGAACGGTGGCACCATGAAGCGGACACCATTGCGCCCCATCTGGTGCATGTCGAATACCGCTTGCGGATGCTCGGTATTGTGCAGATCCACAAACAGGCGAGTTTCCGCCTGAGTCATCATGAACCAATCGCGATTGTTATCGTGACCCGTGTACGGATGGTACAGATATGGCAAATCTGCATCGTCATACTCGGTGTCCTTAATTCGCTGATACCAATCGTGAATTATATTAATTCCGTCAGGATTATGACTTGGAACTAATAATGCAATGGTTTCTTCCAATACACTCAGCGTATCTGGATCGGTGGAGGAAGCCATCTGATACGCGAGTTGCATGGTCATAAGCGCGGCGCCGATTTCGTTGGAATGCTGTGTCGCCAACACCACACCGACCGCGCGAGCGTTTTCGATGGCATCCTGCTGGTCCTCCGGAGAGGCGTCGCGCCCATCCCAGAGTGTCTGCAATCGGGCGCGATTGCGTTCGCGTGCCTCCGGTTCCAGGTTGGTTGGTGCAGATATCGCGACCACGATATACGGCAATCCCGAAGTCGTTTCACCCAGTCGCTCTACTGAGATGCGATCGGAAACATCGTCCAGCACATCAAAGTAACGAACCATATCTTCCCAGGTCGGAATCCATCCTTCTTCCCCGGGCGTATGGCCAAGAATTTCGGCGGGAGTCGGCACAGTCGCCACAACTGTGCGGAGCTGCGGAGCTCGCTTGCGAAGCGATGTCTCCTCCAGCACGTTTCGTGCATGTTCGAGCCATTCCTCATCGAACATGAGTACACCGGTATCACTTACCCGTGTTGGTTGCGGAAGCAGGCCCTCATTCATGCGGGCCTTTACCAGATAGAGCGTGAGCCCCAACTCGCGAGCCACCTGGGCTGTAGAGTAATATCCGGCCATTTCTCGCTTCGTTGCGCGTGGCATGATGCAAATCCCCCCATTGCTTCATGTAGCGAATAGTCAAAGGTTCGAAAACTCATCGTTCAGATTTGTTTTCTGATGCATGATTACACACTCTGGACATAAATAGAATAGTCATTGTCAAAATATGTGCGAAATGGACCAAAAGGCAATCATTTTCAGGATTCTGCACGCTCCAAATCTCGTGGACCAAATGCTTGAGGCAATAGTTGCGATAGCGTAGTTTCTTGCCAGGCATCACCCTCATCCAGCAACACCAGCATGTCGCCCGTTTCTGGTTTGAACTCGTTGAGCACCTGTCGACATGCGCCACAAGGCGATGTGCCCGCCGCTTTCGGAGCACTTACTGCCACCGCATAGACTGTTCTGTGGCCAGCAGAGGCGGCGGTGCAGATCGCGGAGCGCTCTCCGCACACTGTCAACGGGTAGCTCGCATTCTCGATATTCACACCGCCAACGATGGTGCCATTCTCTACCAGCAACGCCGCTCCAACCGGAAAATTGGAGTACGGCACATAGGCTCTTGTTGCATAATCGCGCGCTGTCGCCAGCAGCTTTTGCTTCACTTCGTCGGTAATAGTCACGGTTTTCTCCACACATACACGCGGCAAGGGGTGAGCGATTACTGGTATCCTCACCCAAGAGAGATATGTTCCGACCCGCACCCCCACTTTGGGGCAGGATAAAAGCAGTATGACCGATATTCCCGCAAGTTCAGATACCCTGATGCTGGCCACCGCCCAGTTTCTGGTGCAAGCCCTGGATCTCACCGACGCTCCGGAAGACATCGCCAAAGATCTTTCAACCATGAAACGCGATGCCAATGCTGCCATCAGCTCGATTCAGCTGGATACGAGCATCGGGCTGGCCGGTTTTCTCGTGTACACCTACGTTCTCAATCGTATTGGTGGCGATGGCAAAACCGGGAAGCAGCTGTTTGATTCCGGTTTGGAAACATTGCAGCTGGCAGCCAGCCGCAATACCCCCGGCCCGCGTCCGGTAGCGCATGCCGATACGGAGGAATACGGGTTCATTCTGGCCACTGCTCCAGGTACCTGGCGAGCATTGACGGGTCAGACCTCCACTCAATCCATCGAGGCGCAACCAGACGATGCCCTCACCGTTAGCAACACGGAGAGCATCCGCTCCGAGGCGGCTTCCGAACTGTTCGAACTGCTGCAGAAAGCGAATACTCAGGCCCAGAACTGGATGAATGCGATTCAGGCAGCTTCTCGCCAGGCACACGAAAATCCGGACGCCGGCACTATTTCCTTCACTGAGGCGGAAACAGAGCTTGCCATCTTCTTGCTGGATGATGATTCCGTGGGCGCCCTGCTTCGTACCATGAACATGCTGGTTGCGACTGCGCAGGATCAGGCTGCGGAAGCAATAGGTGGTGTCGCTGACACCGGCAACGATTCCACCTGGCCGACTGAGTAACCCGTCCCGCTAGAGGCCATGCTCGGTCGCAATGCGGTGGAGTTCCGAGATTAGTTCATCCTCGGAGTACACAACTCCGAGTGAGCTCTGCATGCCGCCAACTACAAACGGATTGATGTAGAACGCCTGGTTCTCGATACCCGTGCGATTCAGATCTGGCATTTGATCGAGGCGGATGTCTGTCGCGAGACCAAGCACTCCAAGATAGCGGGATGCATCGACGTGCTTGTTCAGCGCGTCCATGTATCCCGCTTCCCAGTTCGTACCGGAATCTTCGCTCACCTGATAGATGTACACATGACACTGCTCCAACGCCTCAATATCGGCATCGTAGATCTTGCGAGCGGTAATATCGGTGCGCGTTTTGTCGTTGATCGGCTCGCTCTCATTCGGGCAGTACACCTCGAACCCGGCCTCGCGAAGTTCACCGGCCAGCCAAAGGTTGTATCGAACTTCCGGTGCCACGAACATGGGTCCGCCGAGATACACGCGCATCAATCACCCTCCTGCGTTGTGAGATATTGCTCGTTCCAGGCTAGTGCCTGTGAATCGGGAACGCGAATGAACGTGGCATCGGCCTCGGCCAGCAGGGTGTCATCGGCGGCGAGGCGTACTTCACCACGAATTTCCAACACCCGACCCCGCTCGCGAGTAATCCGGCCAACCAGCCGCACAGGTTCACCAACCTTTACCGGTTTGCGAAAATTGGTCTGCATTTTGGCGGTGACTGCCCACGTGTTTTTGGCATAGAGCGACCAAGCGGTTGCTTCATCCAGCAGCGTGCAGATGATGCCGCCGTGAATCATGCCACCATAGCCCTCGTAGGAGGTTGTCGGCATCCACTCAGCCCACACAGCATCGCTTTCGCCAGTGAGATAGAAATCGAGATGCAGGCCGATCCCATTGAGAGAGCCACAACCGAAGCAGTTATGCTCATTGAGGGCCCATACCCGATGTTCCTTTTGATAATCCGTCACCTGTTTCCCTCCAGCATCGCGGCGGCCAATTGGGTCAGCACTTCTCCGGCCTCACCGCGGATTACGACATCAGCTTTATCATCCAATGCTGTCTCAGCACGATCAATAATGATGAGCGATGCACCTCGCTGTTGAGCGATCTGTGGCAACTGTGCGGCGGGATAGACCACCAGAGAGCTGCCGACTACCACCATCACATCGCTGGCGGCAGAGACACGCGCAGCGAGCTCGAGCGCTTGTTGCGGCAGAGACTCGCCAAACAGAACGGTATCTGAACGCAGCTCCCCCCCGCATTCCGGGCATCGTGGATCCACCTCTCCGGATTCCAGTTCGTGCTGGATCAGATCACCATCGACGATATGTCCATGAGGAATGCACCTGAGCTTGCGTGTGGAACCATGCAGTTCGATAACCCGATCGTCCGGCACGCCGGATTTCTGGTGAAGACCATCGATATTCTGGGTGATCACTGCCAGAGCACGACGATGATTAATGAGATCCGCAATTGCCTTATGCCCGACATTGGGTTGGCGACTCTGCATAAACGGGTAAGAATCGCGCCGAAACTTCCAGAACTCCAGCCGCTGCTCGTGCGTCCGAGGGGTGTCGCTGGCAGTTGGGATGTTGCCAGTGGTCCACACGCCATCCGGACCGCGATAATCGGGCAGTCCGCTTTCGGTGCTGATTCCCGCGCCGGTGAAAAACACCAGGCGCTGGGAAGCACGCATCAGTTCTTGCGCCTGTGTCAACCCTGTCAAACCTGAATCCAAAACTACCTCCGGTCGATTTTGCGGATGCAATGCCAGTCAAATCTTAAAATCGCCGACGAAACCTTGTGTACGTACATTCGCCGTGGTACGATCGCTGTAGCTAATTGTGACAAATCGTCACAACCGAATGTGGGCGGATCGTGGGGACTACCGACTCACAGAGGTACTTCAGTCTGCCAGGGGTCACGCGGAATGAGCACGATAGACTTGCCTTCAGAGCCAATGATACTTCGCGTAGCAAACGCCATTGCCCGCTACATCGGTTTTGGCGACGAGCCTTCTCAACCGCAAAAAGTCGTCCGATCGGCTCCGGTAGTTGAACAGAAGCCGCCCGCGCGTCCACACAAACTGCATCTTGTTCATTCCTCGGCCGAGCCCAGCGAACCTGAAGAGACAATGCCGAAGCCGGGCCACAAGTGGCGACGCCACGCTCAGCTGCGCTCCTACTCCTCGCCATTGACGGAAGAAGTACGGACTGGTCGCCGCGAAGCCGTGCGCGGTCTCCGCGCGGCAAGCGCTGGCGCACTTGAGGTGGCAATCGAGCACTTCACCAATGCCGCTCTGTGCGATGACGTTGACCTCACCGCGGTACCACACTTCTGGACGCTCACTCGCGGCCAGATGCAGACTGCCGTAGAAGCGTATGAACGCGCAGGCCGATATCGCGATGCGGCTGCGCTCGATGCGCATATCCAAACCATCTTCCGACCAAGCCTGGTGGGATCATCCATCTCACCTATCGTTCCGCGGAAGCAATCGGAGTTGGCAGTTAACTAACAGGCTATGCCGAAAACGAGATCAGGCCAGGTGCATGATATGCACCTGGCCTGATTTGTTGTGATCACAACAATCTGGATATGAAAGTTCAGCTTAAAAAATTGCGCCCGGCGTTCTTTGCGCCGGGCGTCAACTTCTGTCGATCGCTGCCGAGGAATACCTGCCGTACCGCGATCAGGTACAGCGTCGGAGAGGAAATTTGAGAAGTGATGCTCGTCTAAAGTGACGGCACACTATAGAAGAAAGAAGAGGTAATAATTTGCCTTGCGACCGGCTAACGTCGCGATTGGCGGCTAGTGTTTGGACGAAGCGAGAGCGACAAATGAATGAAAGTGGGTTGATACCCTCTGCCTCGTTGTGGCCCTGCGTCACGCGCCTCTACGCGCGGCGAGCCGAATCTCGATTGTAAAGGTGCAGCCGTCCTTACCTGTTAGGACAATGACGACTCGATTTCTCTGTTCTGACATTATCCTATCATCGCGATATCGCGTTGACAAGCCCTTTGCGGAATATTTCACAAACTCGTTGCGATATCGGGTTTTCCCCTACAACACCCGATGGAGGATGCCTTCCGCAATAGAGCGCATATGTTGGCGGTCCAGCACGTAGTACTTCAAGCCACGTCGTGGCTCCACTCGCACAATGCCTGCTCGCTCCAATTGAGAGAGATGCCGCGATACTGCGGACTGCGCGATACCAAGCCTGCCAACGATCTCCTGGGCGTAGAGTTCGCCCGTGCTAAGCAGATCGATGATGCGCATACGATTGCCATCGCTGAGGGCTCGCAAGCTCTCCATCAAATCGTTCGTGGCCATTGGCTGTCCAGTGGCAACAAACTCATCCGGCAGGATCTCCCCTACCTCATCTCCCTGAGCGTGGCGAATGGTATCGCCGGTCATATGCTGGGCAGAGAAGAAGATCACCAGTTCCGGCGGATAGCTGATGTAGCTGACAAAATCGCCGAGATGTCCGGATGGAATGAAGGTGACGCTGCTGGCTACGTTGAGGGCGGCAGCGAGAGTGGCTGGCAACCGATTTCCGGTAAGTTCGGCGAATGCCATACCAAAACCCTTGCTGGCCGCAGACCGCGCTGCGATCTCGGCATCGCGCAGGATTTCGACTCGCCCTTCATATTCCTCGCGGTAGAACGATTCCCAAACGCCAGAAATCAGCCGGATGGTGCGCATCTTGAGCTTCTCTGGCTGCAACATCATTTCCAGCACATCACTGGAATCAGCAGTTGTCAGCACCGGCTCCAGATAGCGTCGCCATTCGTTTTCGTCGTCGGAATGCGGTCCAACGAGTTCAGTTCCGAGATCGCGATGTGCGCGATCGATGGCGCGGATGGCCAATTTTCGGAAGTCTGCTGGTTCCAGGCTCTCCAGAAAGGCGAGCAAATCCTCGATGGTGGCATCGATGCGCTCCTCGCTTAGAGGATCGAATGCCATGACCGGCTCTTCCATATAATAAAGCAGCCGACCCGAGAATCCGTGTAACAGATCGAGATCTTCCTGAAGCTCCCATGGCAATGCGCGTCGCACGCCGATGAGCCATGGATCCAGTCCGCTACCCGGAACAGCGCGATAGAGCAGCGACATCATGCTCATCATATCCAGCGGCACAGATAGTGCAGTTCTCACCTGTAGTGCCGGCCGCCCGACTACGAGCTCTCCCATATCTCTCTTTACCCCTGCTCTGGCATTGGCAACAATTTAGTGGTCCACAGTCCAGAATTTTTCGAGGCCACAAGGCCTATACAGTCATAACGATATTAGCATAACCTCAAGCACCGATAGGCGAGCAACCGGCAATCTGCACACCCTCAAAGATTCCGATATGCTCATGTCAACACGTTGTTGTTCGTACACCCCGGGGAGTTGCTTGCGAGTGTCGTTACAGGATGAAACAACCCCAAGACAGCTATCGTTCTTCGACGATGGACGTGAGGTTCAGCGAGCACCAGAGGTGGAGCCCGATCCCGTTACGGCTCAAAGTCTGCTTTCCACAGCCAGAACCTGGTTTCGGCAATACCTGATCGATGAGAATCGCCCACATAACACCATTGAAAGCTACGTCTACGATCTGGTGGTGCTGGAGCATCGACTTACAGACAAGCCCATCCATCGCATCAACGAAACGGATATCGCCCTCTATCTCGGCGATGCCAGCAGCAAAACCACCCGCAAGCGCCGCCTCACGAGCGTAAAGGCCTTCTTTCGTTACCTCACGGAGGATCTGAAGATCCTCAAGGCAGATCCTACCGAGCACTTTTCTCCACATCCATTGGAGCACAAACGTCCGGAAATCCTCACACCACCAGAGCAAGAGGCGATAATTGGTGCCGCTCTCTCCGATGAAGCCTGGAGTGCACCCGCCATTTGGCTGATGATGCGGCTCGGACTCGGCCGCACCGAACTACTTGCGCTGAAGCGCGATCATATCGATCGCACAGCCGATCCTGGCCCCGAGGTGCTCATCGCCTACGATGCACCTGGCAAGCATGCAAAACAGCGCACACTCATTGCCGATGAGACCTTCGCCGAGATTTATTCCGCATATCTGGAACTGAAACAACCAGAATCCGTCTTGTTTCCATACGGACCGCAAGCGGTGAACGGCATGGTGGATCGGGTTTCAAAAAACGCCGGCATCAAACGGCGCGTGACACCTCAGCTCCTGCGTCAGACTGCGGCGGTCGAGATGGCCCGGATGGGTCGCACTGTGAATCAGATGTTGCATCTACTGGGAATGGCCAACGATGCCCGTAATCGGGAGACAATTCGCATCTACATCACCATGGCGGAGGAACTGGGAATGATTGAACCCGAAGAGCACGAATCATGACTGAAGGCCAAATCATCGTCATTGCCTTGCGGATTATCGTGCCGCTCATGATTCTATGGCGTCCGCTTCCCGGCAGCATCATAGCGATGTTGCTGGATGCCCTCGATGTCGTGATCGTGGAATTCTTCGGTCCAGGCGGAATGGGCGAGCATTATCACAGCATCGACAAGCTGCTGGATACCTACTATCTCTCCTTGCAGGCGTGGGTAGCACTCGGCTGGACTGACAAGCGACTTCGTCTCACAGCGATTGTGCTGTTCGTCTATCGGCTCATCGGAGTCGGCGTCTTCGAACTCACTGGTTGGCGACCAACCATGTTCGTGTTCCCGAACCTCTTCGAAAACTGGTTCCTGTTTGTGCTGATTCGCATTCAGTTCTTCCCGAGCCTGCGGCTGGATTCGTGGAAACGAATCGCGATGTGGCTTGGTATTCTCTACATCCCCAAAGTGGTGCAGGAATACGTATTGCACGTAGCCCAGGCACAACCGTGGGGATGGATCAAGGATAAGGTCGGTCTTTAGGCGAGTGCTTCCGGTATATCTGTGGTCATTCCACCGAGTGCGGCGATATCGCTATCGAGGCCACCCGCATTTCGCACCGGCGTGGCGATGTCGCGCAGAATATCTGGTACCCACGATCGCAATGCCACGGTACTCGTGAGCGCACTGCAACCGACTGGCTCGTCACCCGGCCACACAACTGCGGATTCGCCGGCCACCAGTTCTTGATCGCCAACCGACAACTGGCCGCTCAAGACAGTGATGACATTTGGCGTGTCGTCCTGGCCAAGCTCGAACTGATACATCTCGGGTACATCAAATTTCTCAAGCGCAAAGTACTTGCATGTGGTGAGAATCTGCCGATAGCTGGCGGTATCGAGCCGTACAGCCGGAATCGGGTTCGGCCGCAGCTCGGGTCGGATTGCAACCTCGCCCTGCTCCAGATGCATTTCTCGCGGATTGCCGGCGGCATCGACCCGGCCCCAGTCATCGAGTCGGAACGTGACATCGCTCGGCTGCTGGATCTCGTACACCATCACACCGGCGCCGAG
>JAFAEA010000134.1 GCA_023424355.1 Chloroflexota bacterium
ACCGGTTCGCCATGCTCCAGCACGGTGATGCAGTTGCCGAACATCGGCATGCCCAGCACGTAGTTGTTGGTGCCATCGAGTGGATCGATCAGCCACTGGATTTCGGCATCCGGATTGCACACAACGCCATGCTCCTCGCCCTTGATGCAGTGATCCGGGTAGGCAGCCTGAATCCGTTCGATAATGTGCTGCTCGGCAGCGACATCCACCGCGGTGACCACATCGATCCCCTCGCCCTTCTGCTGGATATTGATATCGCTCTGTAGGCGCTCAAGGGCCATATCGCCAGCTTCGGCGGCGAGTTCTGTTGCGAGTTGATGGAGGGATTCGAGATTCTGCATGCAGGGCTCCTTCGGTGATAGTCCGAAGGAAATGCTACCCGAAACCGACGCTAGCGGACCGGGGGCACAACCACGCTGCCGGCAGAGGGGGAGAGCAGCTTGCGCATGGCCGTCATGGTCATCATCGCTGCTTCGGAATGCGGGTGGCCCAGGCGCTCGTACTCCCAGCTGGTGTAGACAATGGAGAACAGCAGTTGCTGGAGCCAAACAGCCGGGATGGTGGCATCGATCTCGCCGGCTTGCTGTGCTCGTTGAATGGCCCGGGTGAACTCGGAATCCACATCATCTTCGGGCTCACGGTTCGCGTTCTCAGCGTTGTCCATGTACGCCCACATGATCGCGTCCCAGCGCTCGAAGTATTCCAGTGCCATCTGCACCATGCCATCCACCGTCATCGCGCCGGAGAAATTGCATTGGGATTCGACTTCTTCAGCCTGGGCGCGAGCATACTCGCTGACAGCCGCGATCAGATCGGAGCGCTCCGGGAAGTACCGATGAAGGGTACTGCGAGCCACCTCGGCCTCCCTGGCCACGTCGGCCAACGGCGCAGAACGGTCTCGAGTAAATACCTGAACAGCAGCCTTGAGAATGGCCGTTCTGGTGCGAGATTGCGATGGTGTCAATAAAGAATCACTCGTGTTCATATTGGTTCAATGATACATCGTGTCCTCAAATAAGACATTCCACTTGCTTAATAGGACACATATGTCCTATTATCGGCCTTGCCTGATTCACAGGTTCGCGACAAGGAGGTCGGCAAATGAAATCGGAACCTCGGAAGTGGGACATCATCTGGTCCTACACTCGTCCTCATATCCGCGTGATTATCTTCTCGCTCTTTCTCGGACTGCTGGGTTCAGCTGGAGCCCTCGCCAGCCCGATGGTGACCAAATGGGTGCTGGATGCATTGGCTGCATCGGAATCGCTGTCTGGTCCGATCATCGCACTGGTGGTGCTCACCATTGTCGGATCCCTCATCGGGATGTGGCAATGGATCGTGCTGGGTCGGCTGGCCGAGCGAATTGTGTTCAGCGCTCGTGAGGGCCTGATCCGCAAGTTCTTCGGCGCGCGGCTGGAGGATGTCACCAGCAAGCCAACCGGAGAGCTGGTGACCCGCGTGACATCCGATACGCTCCTTCTGCGAGAAGCGACATCATCCTCGCTTGTGAGCACCGTGAACGGTGTGATCATGCTGGTGGGATCGCTGGTGCTGATGGGTGTGCTGGATCTTGTACTGCTCGGCGTTACGGTGGTGGCGGTGGCGGTCGTAATCGTGCTCTTCATGCTGCTCATGCCGGGAATCTCCAAAGCTGAAGAGCAATCGCAGGAAGCCATGGGGCGGCTGGGTGCATCGCTGGAATCGTCGCTCCACGCCATCCGCACCGTGAAGGCGAGTGTGGCCGAGAATCGACAGGCCGATGCCATTGTGGCCAATGCAGAGGATGCGCGACAGCATCGCCTCAAGGCTGTGAAATATCAGGCGATGGCATGGACGATTGCCTGGACCGGCATCCAGATCGCGATTGTGGTGATTCTCGGCATCGGGGCGTGGCGAGTATCAGATAACGCGATGGAAGTGTCCTCGCTCATCGCTTTCCTACTCTATGCCTTTGGACTGATGGGGCCGATTCAGGAGATCAGCCAGGGAATCACGAGTCTGCAGTCTGGATTCGCCGCTGCTGGCCGCATTCGCGAACTGGATTCGATGCGGATCGAGGCAACGGAAGTGCCGGTGAAATCGCCTGAGACGCTGAAGCATGCTGATACCGCTGCGCTGGTTCTCGAGAACGTCACCTATGCCTATGACGGAGCCGAAAGTCCGGCGGTGAGAGATGTATCCCTCACCGTGCCACGTCATGGACACATCGCACTGGTGGGTCCATCCGGCGCCGGCAAAACCACGCTCTTCTCCCTGATGCTGCGGTTCATGGAGCCGGAATCCGGATCGCTCTACCTCCATGGACAGCCGTACGCCTCGATGACCCATCAGCAGATTCGCAAGCAGCTTGCGTACGTTGAGCAGGAGACACCGGTGGTTCCCGGCACCATCCGCGAGAATCTCCGCTTCACCCATCCGGATGCGACAGAAGAGGAACTGTGGGCCGCGTTGCGAGAGGTCCGCATGGAGGAGAAGGTCCGTTCGCTCGAGCACGGGCTCGATACCTCGCTGCTGGAAACCCCGCTCTCTGGTGGCCAAAGACAACGCATAGCACTGGCACGTGCAGTTCTGCGCACCCCGGATGTGCTGCTGCTGGACGAAGCAACGGCCCAGGTCGATGGCATCACCGAGGCTGCCATTCAGGATTGCATCCGCAAACGCGCGCAGGATGGCGCAGTGGTCACCATCGCGCACAGACTCTCAACCGTGGTGGAAGCAGATGTGATTGTGGTGATGGAAGATGGCGAGATCCGCGCCACCGGCACCCACCAGCAACTGCTGGCGAGCGATTCCCTCTATCGTGAGTTGGTGGAAGCGCTGCGGATTTCCCATTCGGGAGAGCTGGCTGCATAGCCCCAAAAATCCATCTGCATCCGTTGAGGAATCGGTGAGTGTTCTAGCGCTCACCGATTCCTCGCTTTAACAAGGCTGATATCCGCTTTCCAATGTTCTTTGGTACGATCAGGGCATCGAATAGCGTAATCGGTAAACTGCACCGATCAAACCATCATGAAAGATGTTGCCTATGTTCTCCCGACGAAGACTGCTTCAAGCCTCCGCCGTGGCTCCGCTTGCCTCGATTGCGGCACCAGGGGCGTTCGCCCAAACCGGTACACCGGTGGCAGAGGAACCATCCCTGCCGCGAGCATTGGTGAGAATGTCTCCGCAGCCAGGCACCCGGTTTGCCCTGCCGCACACCAGCATTTCCCTGCGAGATGTGGTGCCATCGGCCGTCGGAAGCTTACGCGTCGTCGGGTCACTTTCTGGCCCCGCAGCCGGGGTGATTCGGGAGCATCGGGATGGCAACGGTATCTCCTGGGTCACGGATGCACCATTCTTCGAGGGCGAAATCGTCACCGTTGCGGCCGAAATCCCCCTCACTGAGAGCGAGGATGGAACCGCATCCTTCGAGATCGGACGCCAATCGCCACGCACGCCAACCTTCTTCACAGAGGATCGCGATTCTGCCACCAACAACCCGGATCTGGTGCAGAACTTCAAATCCCGGCCGGATCTGGTGCCGATCCAGATCAGTCTCAAAACCATCGATGAGGAACGGGTCACACCCGGATTGATGGCCGTGACTCCGCATGTTCCCCAGGGCCACGCCGGTGCGCAACTGGTGAACAATGCCGCCGAAACCGTGTGGTATCACAATGCCGATGATCCGAATCACGTGATTTATTGCCTACAAATGCAGGAATACAACAACGAACCGGTGCTTACCTGGTGGGAAGGTGCTCGCTATCAGGGCTGGGGCTATGGCCACCATGTGCTGATGAATCGCAATTACGAAGAGGTCACCCGGGTGCAGGCCGGCAATGGCGTGAACGGACTCGACGTGCACGATCTGCAGATCACACCGGAAGGCTCCGCCTGGGTATTCTCCTACCACTCGGTGTGGATCGATCATGCCGGTTCCGACAGGAATGTCGCCGAGTGCGTGATTCAGGAAATCGATATCGAAACCGGCGATGTGTGGTGGGAGTGGCACTCGCTCGATCATGTCGGGATCGACGAATCCTACTCACCGGTACCGGTCGAACTCGCAGCGATGTTCGATTACATCCACGTCAACTCCATCGATGTCGATCTCGATGGCAATCTGCTCATCTCCGGCCGCGGGACCCACTGCATCTACAAGATCGATATAACCACGCACGAAGTGATTTGGCGATTGGGCGGGAAGCAAACCGATTTTGAGCTGGACGATCACGCCGTGTTTGCCTGGCAGCACGATGCCCGTCGCTTGCCCGATGGCACGTTCACCCTCTTCGATAATCACGATGACACCATCCGCACCAGCAGCCGCGGCATGGTGTTCGATCTGGACGAAGCGGCCATGACCGCCACACTCCGCACCGAGTACTACCACCCGCTGGAGATGTGGTCGCCGTATCAGGCGAATATGCAGACACTCGATAACGGCCACATTTTCATGGGCTGGGGATCGGGTCCACGCTGCAGCGAGTTCACCCCCGAAGGCGAGATGATCTTCGATATGCGGTACGCCGGTGGGCAGAGCTATCGCGGTTATCGCATCGATTGGAATGCCACCCCGAACCGACCAATCGATTACCTGCTGGAGGATGGAGCCGCCACCACCCTCACCTGCCATGTCAGTTGGAACGGCGCTACCAACATCGCCTCCTGGCGGGTGTTGGCCGGACCGGACAACGTTTCCGTCTCCGAGGTCGCCCGCGCACCGAAGGTATCGTTCGAGACCGAGATCACCGATATTCCGATGGCTGCCTACATGGAAGTGCAGGCGCTGGATGCTGCCGGAACTGTGCTGGCCGGACGCGTCCTCCAGCGCGGCGGCTAGGGAGCCAGCGGCTCCGGGTAGCGATCCTTCAGGGCCCTCACAAACTGATCCACTGCCGGAGAGACCATGTTGTCTCTCCGGATGGCATAGCCGATGGTGCGGAACAGTGGCGGCGATAGCGAGACCGTGCGCAAACCATCCACCTCACGCTCGGCGGGGAGTGCCAAGCGCGAGAGCAAGGCGTAGCCCATATTCATGCGCACCAGTTCGCGAATAGCTTCGAGGCTGCCGACTGTCATGGCCGGGTGGAAGGTAAAGCCGGCAGCGGCAAACCAGCTATCGATCAGCGCCCGCGTGACCCGAGCCGATTCGAACATCATTGCCGGTTGCTGATGCAGCAGCTCCGGCGTCACGGAGTCGCCTACTTCCATGCCTGGTGGCGCCAGCATCACGATCTCATCGTGGAAAAGCGCGGTCGATTCGATCTGCCGGCCCTCTACTGGCAGGGTCACCAATCCCACATCCACCTCATCGGCAGCGAGTTTGGCCGCGATTTCCAGGGAATGACCAGTCACCACCGAGATCTCGGTACCGGGCAGGGACCGACGCAATTGCCGCAGGATATCCGGCAGCACCGTGGCGCAGGCAGTGGATCCGGTACCGATGCGGAGCGATCCACCAACGCTGCTGGTGAACTGCTCCATCGATTGCAGCGTGTTCCCGACTGCCTGCTCGATCTGGGCGAAGTTCCGCAGCAACTCGGCGCCGGCAGCGGTCGGGATGGCGCGCTTCCCCTCCCGGGCGATGAGCGGCAGGCCAAAGCTGCTCTCTAATTGACGGATGTGGAAACTCACTGCCGGCTGGGTGATATCGTGCAGTTTCGCGGCCGCGGTGAAACTCCCAGTGGAAATCACATCGGCGAAGATCGAGAGTCCGGTCAGATTCGTCA
>JAFAEA010000189.1 GCA_023424355.1 Chloroflexota bacterium
CAATTCCTTGAAACTTGGAATCACATGAGATAAACCTGTTTTGCAAATTGGGGGATTTGCCACGGTGGGAGTTCGGGCGATGGACGTCTTTCTCGCTGATATCGATTTAAGAATCCTCGATTGGCTACGCGCAATGATTCTGCAATTGTGGCCACAGAGCACGGTTCATTTTGTGGAGAATACCCGCTTCATTACAGAAGAGGTTTTTCAGCGTAAATGCGATCTGGTGCTGATCTCGGAATCCCTCGCGTTCAGCGATGGCGTCGATCGAATCGGCGGGATTCGATCGGTCTCCGATGTTGCCGTTATTGCGTACTTAAACCATCCCGAGGACCTGCAGGTCTCCCGGCTCCTCGATGCTGGTGCCGATGCCGTGCTCCAGATGCCCGCTTCATCCATCATCCTTGCCTCGCAAATCCGAGCCGTATTGCGAAGATCGAACGATGAAGCGATAGACCCGGATCGCGAGATATTCACGTGTGGCGAGATCTCAATCGATTTCTTCCGTCGTAGGGTCTGGGTCGGCGAAAAGCAGGTGGCGCTTACTCCCATCGAGTATCGATTGCTGTACTTGCTGGCGAAAAATGCCGGACGCACCATGCCACATCGCGTGCTCATCGATCGCACATGGGGGTCGGGTGCAGTCGCAACTCCCGATCATCTAAAGGTGAACTTCAGTCGAATTCGTTCAAAGCTTGGGAACGGGGATATCGGATTCGTGATCGAATCAGTTCGAGGCGTAGGTTACAGGCTTTTTGACACCAGGATGGCCGCGATCGGGTGACTCTGGTCGGCTCAATTAACTCGGCCATAGTTGCGATTTTACGGGCATCAACGACAGAATTTTCGCGGGAAGAAGACTCGCCCCCCGGAACTGATGCCAATGAATGGTGGATGCGCCACGTTTGGTTTGATGGAGCTACTCCGTCGGCGTCGCCACCGGAGTCGCGGCAGGAGATGCTGCCGGCGTCGACTGTATTCCACGGCTCCGATTGCCGGTGTTTGCTGGACCGGTATTGGGCTGGTAACCAAGATCTTCATATTGAGGTGGTAGCGTTTGCCACGAACAGAGATTCTCGTTTTCCTGAATTCGGAACTCGAGATTTACCACCGCGATGGTGAGCTCGCGTGGATCTCCCTCCGCCATCGCAGGCGGCCGCATACTCACAAATTCGATCAGGTTGGCCCCCTCTTGCAATTGAATCGTGGTGCCAGCGAGATCGGTATAGCGGTCTTCACCAACCTGATACGACCGCTGAATGTTGCCGTTCACCCGCAGCTTGATTTCATTGGGCGTTTGCAAGCTATCCAGCACGCCAGTGACGCTCACGGGTCCAGCCTCATTCATCATCACCACAACCACACCGTTGCTATTGCTCCAGCGGCGAGTTCCACTGCCGGAGACTTCCAGATCGTGCCATCCGGCCTGATAGGCACTCCAGCATATAGCGGAGTTCAGGACCTGAGTGCGCAGGTGGAACATGTTTACGAAACGCCCCGCCCGATCTTGACCCGGGTTCGTCAGATCCATTGGAATGACACCAGTGGTGATTGCCGTCTCGCAGAGGTGTCCTGGCAATACAACGAAATTGGGCTCGGTGGATTGCAAACCGATGGATGCTGGGGGCAGGCTCCAGAAGTTCAACGGACTATCTTCAAAGCCGGGCAGTGTTTCGGCGGCAATGCATCCACCATCGGACCCCGCCATTGCGTTGCGGACCTTATCCAGTTCGCGGTCCCATGTGAAGCTCTGCAACGCAATCACCACGCAAAACAGCACGGCCGCGTAGTTGGAAAGCCGCAGGCGCAAGGCGGTGCTTTCCGCCGACTCTTCTGTTTTGCGTGGCCATGCTGCATCGAGGAACGCGATTCCCATGACGATAAGCGAATGCCACAAAGATGGACCACGATAATCAATCGCGGTCTTCCAGAGCGTGGCATCGGTGGCCCAAATGATGATGCAGATAACGCCCGGAAGCGCGAGGGCCGCCAGCAGGACATTGCCGTTGCGTCCTCTGGTCGCTTTACCGGGATAATGTCGCTTTAGCCAAACGAAGATCGCCACCGCCAGTGCGGACACCAGCAGAATCAGCGGAAGCCAGAGTACCGACCGTTGCCATTGGCCGATTTGGTTATCGAAGGAGGCTTCCTGCTGCTCGTATCCTCCTGAAAGGATGCCGTAGCGGAACAAGGCGCCAAACACCAGCAAAATCGCCGCGCTCCGGAGCTTCTCTCTATGCTCTGGCTGAAGCCAGGCGAGGTAGGCGGCGGCGCACGCACCCGCCATGAAATACACACTCACCTGTGGATGCATGAAAAGCGCAAATACAAACAGGATGAACAGGGCAGGGATGGTGTTGGTCGGGATTCCTACCAGAATCGCCATCAGGATTGGCCAGAACAACTGGTTTGTACGAATCGAAGTCGCGATCCAGTGCATTTGACCCGGAAGATCGACAAGGAAAATACCGATCGCTGGCCAGATGATCAGCCAGGGCGCTGATTTGCGCACGATCCACCAACACAGCGCGATCGAGATGGGTGGCATGGCCATAACAACAAGGCTGAATACGAAGCGGGTGAGAGGCACAGATTCGGTCGCCTCCGCCACCCAGATCGCTGGCCACTGCATCAGCGCGAAGGAGATGCGAAGTTGTGGAATTTCGATCCGATGTGTATCGAGCAGCGCAAAGAGGAACCAGGCACCATCGTAAAGCAGAATTGCACCGGCAAATGCGGCAACCAAAACGGCGATGACGGCAGTAATTACTGCCGGCCACACAGATTTCCCGAAGATACTTACTAATTGGCTGCGCATTTGTACAGTGCTCTCCCCGTGAGACCAAATGTATAGGCATCCCCATACCTGAACCCGGTTAACTCTAATAGAAGGAAGGTGTGGTGACATCTTGAGAGACTCCGGTCGTGCTCGTATACCCGACTGGAATAATCGGATATACTTGAGCTGGAGGTTTCGTGGCGTTAACCTCGTGTTGAGAAACCTGACCAAGCTGGTATACTTCTGGCTGTAGATGAGCGAGAATCATTCTCAACTGGGAATTATTCCGATGTTCGCTACATGGTCTGTATTCGTAGTCGAACGTGGAGGGATTTGTGTCCAGCGCCACCAGAGGGGCATACAGAAACACCGCTCAGCGAGCGATCATCCTCGAAGAGGTTGAGCGTTCCGAGGAGCATCTGACTGCCGGCGAGATTTTCGAGCGGGTGCGCTTGCGATATCCATCGATTGCCTACGGCACGGTGTATCGCACACTGCATCTGTTGGCCGAGCACGATCTGATTCAGGAACTTACCTTTGCGGATCAGGCCAGCCGTTTCGACAAGCGCACGGATCGTCACGATCATGTGCATTGCACGGAATGCGGCGCACTTGCGGATGTGAATGTGCCAGTTAGTGCCTCATGCGAAGAATCTGCAGCCGAACAAAGCGGCTGGGAGATTTCGCGGCACCACACATTGTTCGAGGGGCTTTGTCCAGATTGCCTCAAGAAACAGGATGCCGAAGCGCAAGCCTGAGTTTCTTTCTTCTTGGTAAGTACTCCACGCCTGCATCGGGCAGCGGTGGAGTTAATTGGAGGTTACAAGTACACAATGGCGGATACCAACGTTCCAATGCTTGAGATTGAGAATCTGCATGCATCGATTGAGGATAACGAAATCCTCCGCGGTGTGAATCTCACGGTCAACACCGGCGAAATCCACGCCATCATGGGGCCGAACGGCTCCGGTAAGAGCACCCTCGCTAACGTCATCGCCGGCAATCCGGAATATGAAGTAACCGAAGGCAGCATTCGCTTCTTTGGTGAGGATATTCTGGAGCTTGAGCCAGATGAGCGCGCCCAGCTTGGTGTGTTCCTCGCCTTCCAGTACCCAACCGTTATCCCTGGCGTAAGCATGGCCAACTTCCTGCGCATGGCAGTCACCAATGTGCGCAACGCTCGCAACGAGCGCGCCGGTGGCGAGGCCAAGCCATTCACCCCACGCGAGTTCCGCAAGCTGATGCGCGAGAAGATGCAGCAGCTCAACGTGCCGGAATCCTTCGCCACCCGCTACCTGAACGAAGGCTTCAGCGGTGGTGAGAAGAAGCGCGCCGAGATTCTGCAGATGGCGCTGCTCGATCCGACCCTGGCGGTGCTCGACGAGACCGACTCCGGTCTCGATATCGATGCCCTGCGCGTGGTTTCGGAAGGTGTGAACAACCTCATGCACGAAGGCATGGGTATGGTGCTCATCACCCACTACCAGCGCCTGCTCGATTACATCAAGCCACAGCACGTGCACATCATGATCGAGGGTCGCATTGTGAAGAGCTCCGGACCGGAACTCGCCCTCGAGCTCGAAGCCAAGGGCTACGAGCAGCTGCTGGAAGAGTTTGCTGCCAAGGCGTAAGTAGACCCATCCACCTCATACCAGTTGTTACGTAGATACATAACAACTGCGGAAGGAGAACACTCTCATGGTCTCTACACCCAGACCAGACATTGATCTTGGTGATTACAAATACGGTTTCCGTGACGAAGAAGATTACTTCTTCAAATCGGAAAAGGGCCTGAACCGTGAAATTGTTGAGAAGATCAGCAAGATGAAGGGCGAGCCCGAGTGGATGCTGGAGTACCGCCTGCAGGCATACGATCACTTCGTGAAGCGACCCATGCCAAACTGGGGTGCCGAAGCGATTCACGAGATCGATTTCGACGACATCTACTACTACATCAAGCCATCCGAAGAGATGGGGCGCTCCTGGGATGATGTTCCTGCCTACATTAAGGACACATTCGAGAAGCTGGGTATCCCGGAGGCCGAGCGCAAGTTCCTGGCCGGTGTGGGTGCGCAGTACGAATCCGAAGTGATCTACCACAGCCTTCGCGAGGATCTCGAGAAGCTGGGCGTGATCTTCCTCGATATGGATAGCGCTGTCCGCGAGTATCCGGAAATCGTGAAGCAGTACTTCGGTACCATCATCCCGTACAACGACAACAAGTTCGCTGCACTCAACACCGCCGTGTGGAGTGGTGGCTCGTTCGTCTACATTCCGGAAGGTGTAAAGGTCGAAGTTCCGCTGCAGGCGTACTTCCGCATCAACGCCGAGAACATGGGCCAGTTCGAGCGCACGCTCATCGTGGCCGCGCCGGGCAGCTATGTTCACTATGTTGAAGGCTGCACCGCCCCGACTTACAGTACCGATTCGCTTCACAGCGCGGTGGTTGAGATCGTGGCGATGGAAGGCTCTCGCGTTCGCTATACCACCATCCAGAACTGGAGCAAGAACGTCTACAACCTCGTTACCAAGCGAGCACAGGCATTCAAGAACGCAACCATGGAATGGGTAGACGGCAACCTTGGTTCCAAGGTCACCATGAAGTACCCGGCCGTATGGATGATGGAGGAGGGCGCACGCGGCGAAGTGCTGAGCGTGGCATTCTCCAGCGATGGCCAGCATCAGGATGCCGGCGCCAAGATGGTGCACGTGGCTCCGAACACCAGCAGCCAGATCACATCCAAGTCCATCTCCAAGGGAACCGGTCGATCCAGCTATCGCGGTCTCGTGAAGGTGCACAAGGGTGCCGAGAACGTGAAGAGCAGCGTGATTTGTGACGCACTTCTGCTCGATGAAACCTCCGCTACGGATACCTACCCGTACATGGAGATCGAGGAAGAGCGCGTGCAGATCGGTCACGAAGCGACGGTCAGCAAGGTTGCCGATGAGCAAATCTTCTACCTCCAGAGTCGCGGCCTGAACGAAACGGAAGCGATGGGCATGATTGTGAACGGCTTTATCGAGCCGATCGCCAAGGAGCTCCCGCTCGAGTACGCCGTAGAACTCAACCGACTTATCCAGCTTGAAATGGAAGGGTCGGTCGGATAGACCGCCAGCGAGAGGACCAAATGAGCGTATCTGCTGAAACATTGCAAACTTTGGCGGCATTGACCGCCGATACCGTGAAGGCACTTTCCGAGAGCCGCAACGAGCCCGTCTGGCTGTTGCAGAAGCGACTCGATGCCTTCGCCACCTACGAGCAGCTTCCGATGCCGGGGCGAACCGACGAGGAATGGCGCCGCACCAACCTGCGTGGTCTCAAACTGGATCAGTACCAGGTAGAAACCACATTGCAGTCTCAGGCGGATAGCCTGGAGGCCGTGATCGGTGGTGGAGAGCACCAGCTGCAGTTCGGTACCGCCGATCAGCGTGCTGGCCTCAGCATCGTGAGCGATCACGGCACACTGTGGCACGAAGTTGGTGAGCTGCCGGAAGGCGTGATCTTCACCGATCTCACCACCGCGGTAAACGAGCATCCGGAACTCGTGCGTGAGTACTTCATGACCCAGGCCGTACCTGCCGATTTCGGCAAGTTCCAGGCACTTCACGCCGCACTGTGGCAGACCGGTGCCTTCCTGTACGTCCCGGAAGGTGTGACAGTCGATCTTCCGTTCCGCTCGTTCGCCATGCAGCCCACCGTTGGCTCCGCACTCTTCAACCACACATTGGTGGTGGTTGAGAAGAACGCCGAAGCATTCTTCGTGGATGCGTTCCAGAGCGACACCGCCGATGGCACCAGCTTCACCAGCGAAGTGGTGGAACTCTTCCTCGCCGACGATGCGCGTCTGCGCTACGTTCAGGTTCAGGATTGGGGCCGTCACGTTCAGAACTTCATGACCCAGCGCGCAATTCTTGGTAAGGATTCCGAGCTGAAGAGCCTCGAAGTCACGCTCGGCTCGAAGTTCACCAAGAACAGTATCGGTAGTCATCTGCGCGGCGAAAACGGCCTTGCAGAGATGCTCGGCATCTACTTCGGCGATCAGAAGCAGTTCTTTGATCACCACACCTGGCAGCTGCACGAGAGCCCATATGCCACCAGCGACCTTGAGTTCAAGGGCGCGCTGAAGGAAGGCGCTCGCAGCGTGTACAGCGGTTTGATCAAGGTTGAGCCGGGTGCCCAGAAGACGGACGCTTTCCAGCAGAACCGCAACCTGGTGCT